>JAZQYE010000001.1:0-14239 GCA_045633385.1 Eubacteriales bacterium
GCCTCGTGGATCATGCCGCCCGTGTAGGCGCCGTCTCCAAACACACATACCGTATAAGCATCCGATCCTTGCAGCTTATCAGCCTCGGCAAATCCGAGTGCCGCAGAGAGTGAGGTGGAGCTGTGACCCGTGCCAAAGCAATCGTGCTCACTTTCGCTTCTTTTTGGAAAACCGCCGATGCCCCCACCCTGACGCAGAGTGTCAAAGTGCTCCCAGCGGTCGGTCAGCAATTTATGAATATAGCATTGATGTCCAACGTCAAAAATAATATGATCGTGCGGTGAAGAAAAAACGCGATGGATCGCCAAGGTCATTTCCACAACTCCCAGATTGGAAGCCAAGTGACCGCCGTTTTCCAACACGCGATCGATCAAAAATTTTCTGATCTCTTCGGCAAGCTGCTCCAATTCTTCCTGCGACAACGCCTTGACGTCCTTGGGGTCATGAATTGATTGCAACAGCGGAAAGGTTTGACCGTTTGGCAAAAAATCTTCCATTTCATTTCTCCTTTCTCAAAAAATCGTTTGTTTTCTACCTATCTTTTTGTATTATACCACAATCCTGCCTTTTTGTCAAGCCTTACGCCGTTTGATTCCTCCTTTGAACCTGTTTTTTTAAAAAGCGCAAAAAAAACGAGAAAAAGTGAGATAATTGTATGTTTTTTTGAAATAACCGATCGTATTTGTCTTTTGTTGTTCTTCTTTGACTTTGTTTGACTTTGACTTTGTTTGACTTTTGCGATATAATATTGTCGAAAGGTCAAAGAAAGTCAAAAAAGGAGTTGTTGCTATGCTTGCCGATTATATTGCAAAAATGATTGAAGAAATGTTGAACGAGAGCGGCGGTACGCTGGAATTGCAACGAAATGAAATGGCAAACCGCTTGGGTTGTGTACCGAGTCAGATCAGCTACGTCATTTCCTCTCGCTTTACCCCCGAGCGCGGCTACGTGATCGAATCGCGTCGCGGCGGTGGCGGATGCATTCGTATCGTTCGCAAGCATATGGGGCAAAATGAATATCTGATGCACTTCTTTTGCGCCATTGGCGATGCGATTGAAGAAAACGAGGCTGTCGCTTATCTGAAAAATCTGTTGGGAAACGAGATCATCGACGAAAAGGTGTTTCGCGTAGCCTATGCCGCAGTATCCTCCTCGGCACTTGCGGCACTCCCCTATCCCATACGCAACCGCGTGCGTGCCGACGTTTTTAAGCAAATGATACTCGCTTTGATGCAAGAAAGATAAAATATTCAAATATTTTTGATTTTGACAGAAATTGTGACAAAATCCGCATGCGAAAAGTTCTATAATATTACAGAAAGAAAGCCACAGCGGCGAAAAAGAAAGGAATGAAAACGTATGTTATGTGAAAAATGCAAAAAAAGGACGGCTACCGTCTTTTACAATGAAAATATCAACGGCAAAACAAGATCTTACTCGTTGTGCGGTGAATGTGCCGCACAGCTCCACGAAAAAGGAGATATGCAGGATATTACATCGATGATCGGCAGCTTCGCCGACCCCTTTTCTGAGCTGCACGATAATCTCTTTGGCGGATTTTTCGGAATTCCCCATCAAAGAGCGATATCGGCAGGTAAAAAATGCCCAAAGTGCGGCAGAAGCTTTGCAGAGATCTCCGCTACGGGAAAGGTCGGGTGCCCCGAATGCTACACCGTTTTTGCGGACGAGCTTGCACACACCATTCGCACCGTTCACGGTACGACCGCACACACGGGCGCCGTTCCCGCACGACACAGAGCAAAACGCGAGCGCGCTGAGCAGTTAAAGCAGTTGAAGCGCGCCATGCAGGAAGCAATTCAAAAGGAAGATTTTGAAAAAGCGGCTTCCCTGCGCGACCAAATCAAGGAGCTTGAAAAAGGACATCAGCAAAAGGAGGGTGAAGTATAATGGCATGGTATAACACGATCGGACGCAACGCCGACACGGTCATCAGCTCGCGCGTTCGCCTTGCAAGAAACATCAACGGCTACCCCTTTGCCTCCAAACTGGATGCCAACGGTGCCAACGAGATCATTGAAAAGGTCTCCGCGCCTTTAGAAAATGCGGGCTTTCGAAAGATCCATTTTTCGGATCTATCCCCCATCATGGCAACCTCCTACGTAGAGCGACATTTCGTCAGCCCTGAGTTTGCCACCAAAGAGACTCCGCACGCCCTTTTGTTGCAGGAACAATCCAACATTGCCGTAATGGTTTGCGAAGAGGATCATTTGCGCATTCAATCCATACTGCCGGGTCTTGCGTTGGAAGAGGCCTATAAAAACGCTTCGCTGACCGAAAAAAGATTGGACGAGGATTTTGATTTTGCTTACAGCGAGCGTTTGGGTTATCTGACGCATTGCCCCACCAATATCGGCACGGGTATGCGCGCCTCGGTCATGATGTTTTTGCCTGCCCTGACACGCGGCGGATACCTCAATTCCTTGGCAAATCAGCTCTCCAAGATCGGCTTGACCGTACGCGGTCTATTTGGGGAAGGAAGCGGCTCGGCAGGCTGTATGTATCAGATCTCCAATCAGGTCACCCTCGGTATTACCGAAGAGGAGACCTTGAAAAAGCTGAACGAAGCCGTCAATCAGATCACCGAAAGTGAATTAAAAGCGCGCAAAAGCATTCAAGGCGATGCGCTCGATCGCTTGACGGATACTGTTTTACGCAGTAAGGGCGTGCTCAAAAACGCGTATATGATCAGCTCCTCCGAGTTTATCAAGCTGTTTGCCGACGTACGCTTTGGCATTTCGCTCGGCATCATTCGTGATATTTCCTACGAGCAATTGGGCACCTTGATGGTAGAGACCATGCCCGCGACCCTGACGCTTTCCTCCGAAAGCACACCAAAGGGGGAAAATGCACGGGACAAGCTCCGTGCAACCAAAATTCAAGCATTGCTCGATCCCAAAGGGTAACCCGCTCCCCCTCCCTTTCGGATCGACGAGAAAGGATTTGATCAAATGCAAAATAAATTTACCCAAAAGGCGCAAAACGCGCTCAATCTCTCCTTGGAATTCGCCTCTGAAATGGGACACACCTATATCGGCTCGGAGCACCTGCTCCTCGGACTTTGCAAGGAGCAGACCGGTATTGCCTCGCACTACCTGCGTGAGCGCGGTGCAGATATCGAAAAGATCAAAGCTGCCGTTATCCGCTTGGCAGGTGCCGGTACGCCATCCTCCGTTTCGGCAGGTGATATGACACCGCGTACCAAAAGCATTATTCAAAACTCCCTGCGGGAGGCACAAAAACACGGTCAGCAGGATATCGGTACCGAGCATTTGCTCTTGGCGCTCATCAACGAGCAGGACTCGGTCGCCGTACACATTTTGGAGAGTATGGACATTGCGACCTCAGACCTGCGCAATGATCTGAACACCTATCTTTCCTCGTCGGTCAACACGTTTCGCAATTCCGCCTCTGACCGCACGGCCAAGGAAAATTCCCCCGAGAAAGGGGCTTTGAGCTCCCTGCAAACGTTGAAAAACTTTGGCAGAGATCTCAACGAGCTTGCCGCAAGCGGAAAGATCGATCCCATTATCGGAAGAAACAGCGAAACCGAGCGCGTTGTTCAAATCCTCTCGCGCCGCACCAAAAACAATCCTTGCCTGATCGGTGAGCCCGGTGTTGGTAAAACGGCGGTCGTGGAAGGACTTGCACAGCGTATCGTATCGGGTAACGTACCCGAAAATTTGTTGGATAAGACCATTGTGACCTTGGACATTGCCTCGATGATAGCGGGTGCAAAATACCGCGGTGAATTTGAGGAGCGCTTTAAAAATGTGATGGAGGAGGTACGCAAAAACCCCAACGTCATTCTTTTTATCGACGAAATCCACACCATTATCGGCGCAGGTGCCGCTGAGGGCGCGGTCGATGCCGCAAACATCATAAAGCCGGCACTTGCGCGCGGTGAGATGCAGGTGATCGGTGCCACCACCATTGCGGAATACCGCAAGCATATTGAAAAGGATGCGGCTCTGGAACGCAGATTTCAATCGGTGACCGTGGGCGAGCCGAGCTACGAGGATACCATTGAAATTTTAAAGGGCTTGCGTGAAAAATACGAGGCGCACCACAAGCTCACCATTGCCGACGATGCGCTGGAGGCGGCGGTCAAGCTCTCTACCCGTTATATCGCAGACCGATTTTTGCCCGACAAGGCGATCGATCTGGTAGATGAAGCTGCATCTCGCCTGCGCATTCATGCGCACACTTCTCCACCCGACCTCAAGCAGATCGAAGAAACGATCAAGCGTTTGGCGCAGGAAAAAGAGGACGCGATCAAGGCACAGGAGTTTGAACGCGCCGCCAAACTGCGCGACGAGGAGCTTGCCTGCAAAAAGGATTACGATGAAAAAAAGGACGCGTGGAAAAACGCGCAGAGCAATGCAGGTCTTACGGTGACCGAACGCGAGATCGCAGATATCGTTACGCAATGGACTGGCATTCCCGTCAACAATCTTTTGGAGGAAGAAAGTGAAAAGCTGTTACACCTCTCCGAATTGTTAAAGGAAAGTGTGATCGGTCAGGATGATGCCGTTGAAGCGGTTGCAAAGGCGATCCGTCGCGGCAGAATGGGACTGAAAGACCCTCGCAGACCCGTTGGCTCGTTCATTTTTATGGGCCCTACCGGTATCGGTAAGACCGAGCTTGCCAAAGCATTGGCACAGGTAATGTTTGGAGACAGCACCGCGATGATCCGTTTGGATATGTCCGAATATATGGAAAAGCACAGCGTTTCCAAGCTCATCGGCTCTCCTCCCGGCTACGTCGGATTTGACGACGGCGGACAGTTGACCGAGCGCATTCGCCGCAAGCCATACTCGGTGGTGTTGTTTGACGAGATCGAAAAAGCACATCCCGACGTTTTTAATATTTTGTTACAGGTACTGGAGGACGGTATTTTGACCGACTCGCAAGGGCGTCACGTCGATTTTAAAAACACCGTCATTATTCTGACCTCCAACGTGGGCGCAGGTGAATTGGCGGCTACCAAATCGCTCGGCTTTACTGCCGATAGCGTATCGGATAACTCCCGTGACGCGCAAAAGGGGCGCATGATGGAGGCCTTGAAGCGCACGTTCCGCCCCGAATTTCTCAACCGTATCGACGATATCATCGTTTTCAATAGCCTGAGCCGCGAGAACATTGAACAAATTGCCACCTTGATGCTCCAAAGTGTTGCAAAAAGATGCAAGGAGATCGGTATTACCCTCTCCTTTACCCCGTCGGTTTCGAGCTTACTTGCTAAGGAAGGCTTTGACACCACCTACGGTGCAAGACCCTTGCGTCGCGCCGTGGTTCGCTTGATAGAAGATGCCTTTTCCACCGAAATGCTGGAGGGCAGAATTGCGGCAGGTGACTGCATTCTGACTGACGTCAAGGATGAAAAGATCGTATTTATAAAGCAATAATCTATCCCGAAAGGAACGGCACCGCCTTATCTTGGTCGATGCCGTTCTTTTTTGTTTAAAATATTTTATTTTTTTTGAAAAATCTCCCAAAATCACCGCTTTATATGTTATAATATATTATAATACATCTATGGGAGGAGCAAACCGATGAAAAAACCGTTTCGAAAAGGACTTGTGCGCGTGCTTTGCGTGCTGTTGCTGTTGGTACTGTTTGGCAGTATTTCGGTCAACGTCAGCAGTGATACGCGTTTTTTTGCAGGTGAAGCCAAGGCTTATTATCAAGAGCTTTGCGCGCAAGGCTTTCCCGAAGATTATGCGGCTTACTTGACCGAGCTTCATCTGTTACACCCCAATTGGAGCTTTACGCCCCTGTTGATCACCGAGGGCAACGAAAGCTATACATGGAATTACGTGATCGAGCGTGAGACGGAGGATCCCGAGCTCAACCTCATTCATTCGTCCTCTACCTACGAGGCGTACCGTCATCCGTTCAATATCAAGCTGTACGATTCGGGCTATTATCAGGCATCTACCGCCGCGGTTAAATATTTTATGGATCCGCGTAATTTTTTAAACGAGACCGATATTTTTCAGTTTTACGATCTCGCATCCGCATCTTCGGTTGGTATCGATGCAGTTGAAGCTGTTCTCGTCGGCACGTTTATGGAGGATCGCGTTCTTGAAAATGAACTGACCTTTGCACAAACCTTTATGGAAATTGGAAACGAGCTTGGCATCAATCCCGTTTACCTTGCCGTAAAGGCACGGCAGGAGCAAGGAATTGACGGCAATTCCCCTGCTATTTCAGGTAACTGCGGCACACTTTTAAACGATTATTACATCCATCACACGCAAGTATCCGAGCAAGGCAACAGCGTGCTTGCACCTGCCACGGGTTACACCTCGGAGGAGCTCCTCGCCCTGAACGGTTACTATAACCTTTATAACATCAAGGCAAGCGGAAACGGGCTGTTTTCTATTTACTACAACGCTATGACGCGTGCACAAAGCGGTACGGAGGCAATGGCTGAGGCTTGGGGCGGCTCCCCTGCTTGGGATACGCTTTGGAAATCCGCCTACGGAGGCGCGTACACCATTGGGACGAGCTTTATCGACCGTTATCAAAACACCATTTATCTGCAAAAGTTCAACGTGGACAGCCGTGCGGCAGACCGCAACTTTTGGGGACAGTATATGCAAAACGTGTCGGGTGCTATGACCGAGGCACGCACGCTCTATTCGGCGTTTGCATCCTGCGGTGTTTTGGACGGCCCGTGTCAGTTCCTCATTCCCGTATATAAAGGGATGCCCCACACCGTTTCGCACGATCCCGCAAACGGAAAATGCTCTTACCTTGCAACAGCTACGCAAAAATACGAGGCGACCGTTTTTTGGGCAGAGCCGCAATTGACCGCTTCCGACACGGTGCTCTACCTCTCCAAGGATCTTTACGCACGTGATGAAATTTTTCTGCGCGGCATTGCAACGCACAGCTACGGCGTGGTGGGCTTGGAATACCGTTGGGATAACGGCGAGTGGGCCCCCCTTTCGGAGGGCGGTACGTTTGACGCGCTCTTAACCGTCGAATTTACCGAAAACACCTCTCACACGTTGAGCATACGCGCCATTGCCGACTACGATCACACCGACAGCACCAAGAAAAGTAACTATCACTTTTTGTGCGCCGTAATCTACGTCAACGTCCTTCCGCAACCGCAAGTAGCACTCACTCTGCAAAACAAGCAGGAAACCACCACCGTTTTGCACACGGCCGGAGCCGACTTCTCACTCCCTGTTTGCGAGGAGCAGAATTTTATAGGTTGGCAGGGATCTGATGATACCTTTCTCCCATCCGGCGCAACAACAGCTCCAAAAGCCGATACCACCTATACGGCAATCTATCTCCGCTTTCAACAGCTCCCCGGCGCATCCCTTGCTTTTTTGGAGGAGGACGTACACCTGCGTTTTTTCGCCGCGATCGAGCTGGACGGATATTTGAACCTTTCCCGGCTCTCAAAGCCTGCTATTCATTTTTTTGCAACCGTAACCGATGAAAACGGCGTGCAAGAAAACACCCTTGTAAATTTTGACCGCACCGAGTCTGCGTTTGATACCGAGTGGCAGATCCTGCGTGCGGACACGACCGCTTTGACGGGTAATATGCTGAAAAAGCAATACGCGATGAATTTTTACGCTCTTTACACCTATACCGACGGAAGTGTGCAAGCATCTCTTCCCATCGGCATATACTGTACCCGAAGCGCAACGGATATAGCGATCACGGCTCTGCGTGACCAAACCGCCGATTACTCCGCACAAACGGTTTTACGCCTGGAGCAGATCTTATCCGATGCCAATGCTTGAGAGAAAGGATCGATCATTATTCTATGAAAACACTTGGTTACTATAACGGAAGGATTGACGAATTGGATCGGATCAGCGTTCCTATGCTGGATCGCGCCTGCTATTTTGGAGACGGCGTTTACGACGTGACCTTTAGCCGCAACTACAACATTTTTATGCTACAGGAGCACGTGGAGCGCATTTTTCAAAGTGCGGCACAGTTAAAGATCTTTCCGCAAATCACACCGCAGGAATTGTGTGATTTGTTATCATCACTCGTTCAAAAATTGGATACGGGAGACTTGTGGGTCTATTTTCAGTTCTCACGCGGAACCGATTTTCGCAATCACGCCTTTCCCATAAGCGCAAGCCCCAATCTTTGGATCATGCTCAAGCCTGCACAAATCAAGGACACCTACCGCCCTTTGCGCTGTATTTCGCGCGAGGATACGAGAGCGCTTCATTGCAATATCAAATCGCTCAATCTTCTGCCCAGCGTAATGGCTACGCAGGAATGCGTGGAGGCCGGCGTTGACGAGTGCATTTTACACCGCGACGGAATTGTGACCGAGTGCGCACACTCCAACGTTTCCATTCTTAAGAACGGCGTTTTGATCACGCACCCAGCCGACCGATACATTCTTGCCGGTACGGGACGCGCACATTTGATCAAGTGCTGTCAAAGCTTTCAGATCCCCGTTGTGGAAAAGACCTATACGATGCAGGAGCTGATGGAGGCTGACGAGGTGATCCTGACATCTGCCTCGGCACTTTGTATGCGCATTGTAGAGGTGGACGGCGTAGCGGTTGGCGGAAAAGCGACCGACACCGTAAAACGTCTCCAAGACGCGCTGTTGGCAGATTTTATCGCACAAACCGACAACACTCCCCTTTCGTCAATTTGATTTTTGCTTGATCCGTTGACATTTGCTCAAAAATATGGTACAATAGAATAGATTTACATTACAAAGTAAAGGAAGTAACATTTTGGCTACGCAAAAGAAAAACAAGTTCTTTGCATTTTTTGATTACAACCGCGATAATCTCATTGATGCAAAAGAAGAAGACACCACCCCAACGCTCAAGCGTTATTTCAAGCTACTGGGCAGACGGTTCTGGAAGCTGGTATCTCTCAATTTAATGATAATCCCCCAGATCCTTCCCCTCTTTATCTGCTATTATCTCTATATCTCAGCAAAACAGACCCCCGTTGCAAACGATATTTTGGTGCCGCAGCTCTTTGGTGCCAATGCCGTTGCACAAAGCCCTGCCGTTACGCTTTTGTCGGATATTTTCGGCTCACAAAAAGGCATTCCCGTTTACGGAACGGGTATGTACGTCGGCATAGCGATCTGCATCGTCTTTTTGCTCGTTACCTTTGGTTGGCAAAACGTGGGATCGACCTATATTGCCCGCAACATGGTGCGCGGTGATGCGGTGTTCGTTTGGTCCGATTACTCTTATGCCATTAAGCGCAATTGGAAGCAAGGTCTTCTTTTGGGCATCTTGGACGCGATCGCCATTTTCGCACTCGGCTTTGACCTGGCATATTTCAGCGGTCAAACCGGCAGTTTTGCCTTGGACCTCGGCTTTTACGGCATCGTAGCCCTGATCGTGCTGTATTTTATCATGCGTTTTTACATTTATTTGATGCTTGTTACCTTTGATCTTTCCATTCGCAAGATCTTAAAGAATGCTTTGATCTTTACGGCACTCGGCATCAAGCGTAATCTGATGGCAATTCTCGGTCTGATCGTCATTACCGCCATTCACGTGCTGCTCTTCTTCCTTTTGTTCACAACGCCTCTGAGCGGTGTACCGATCATTCTTCCCCTGATCTATTATCTCGGTGTTTGCACCTTTACCTGCGCTTATGCGGCGTACCCGATCATTGACCGTTACATGATCGCGCCTTACGTTTCCGCTTCCTCTCAAGAGGAAGACGCCGACGAAGAGGCTCCCGAAAACGCCTAAACCACATACAACAAAAAACGTGAGTGCCTCAAATGCGTATTGCATTTGAGGCACTCACGTTTTCCATTTACTGATCAATCGGCAGTCTCTCTTGCCAAAATCGATTCTACGTCGGCTTTGAGTTCCTCGTAGGTGATAGATCCGGGATAATGCGCTACCACAACGTCGTTTTCGTCAAGCACCAGCGTCATCGGCCAAGCACCGCCACCACCGAGTTGCCAATAATAATCGTCGTCGCCGTTATCCATGCCAAAGAGGACGTTATAATCTGCCCAATTCTTTTGCACGTACGCCTTTGCATCCTCACCGTTTGTGGAGTGGATTGCAAGGATCTCAACCTGATCGCGGTATTCGGTTGCGATTTGATTGATCTCGGGCATTTCCGCAACGCAAGCACTGCAGGAAACGTACCAGAAGTTGATAATAGTGATCTTACCTTCGCGCTCGGAGATGTTAAAATTGCTCTCGCCATCATCCAACAGCGTAATATTCATGGGATAGCATTGCTTGCCTACCTCGTAGCCAAGCTCAATTTCTTCGGTTTCATCGCCGGGCTCGGGCTGTGTTACGGGTACCTTATCGATCACGTTATAGTAAATCAGCGCGGCGGCAAGCGTGGCGATCATAACGGTACTTGTAATGATCTGCAGGATGCGGTTGCGCTTTTTGAGCTTTTCGTTGTGCTCCTTTGCGATCTCCTCAGCCTCCAATGCACTGACGCCCTCGATCTCGTTGGGGGCGAGCATGGCTTTTCCGCCCTTCCAATGAATCGCCTTGGTGGGACAAACGTCAATACACTCACCACAGCTGATACACTCGGCGTCTCCAACGTGGCGAATATCCATTTGGCACTTGTTGACACACAAACCGCAATCAATACACTTGGAGCGCTCCAGCTTAACACCGACAAAAGCGATCTTGTTAAAGAGTCCGTACAATGCGCCCAAGGGGCAGAAGAAGCGGCAGAAGACACGGTAAATAAAGATCATTCCCACCGCAAAGCCAACCAACAGAATAAACTTCCACGTAAAAATAGGGCCTAACATACGCAAACTACTCTCGTTTACGGCGTTGGAAAGAAGTCCGAATGCGCCCTCCAATGTTCCGGCAGGACAGATGTACTTACAAAAGCCGGGGAGCGGAAAATCCTTGATCATGTACAACAGCGGAAAAATAAAGACGAACACGACCAAGATCACATATTTGAAGTAGGAGAGAATACGTGTGAGCTTTCCTTTTTTCAGCTTTGGCGTTTTGATCTTATGGAGCAACTCTTGGATAAGTCCAAAGGGACAGAGAAAGCCACAGATCCAACGGCCAAAGAGCAAACCGTACAGCATGATGATACCAAAGACGTAATACGGTGCTTTGACGTTGCTTGCGGAAAGTGCGTTTTGCAACGATCCGAGCGGACACGCACCTGCCGCACCGGGGCAGGAATAGCAGTTGAGACCGGGGGTACAAACGTTTTTGAGCGGACCTTGATAAATGCGTCCGTTTCCAAAGCCTTTTAAATTGGCGTTAAACAACAGCGCAGCGTAAAGCTGAATGAGTTTGCGCTTGGTGGGCAGGTGAGCTTTAAACCATTGTATGATCTTTTTCATATCCTTCCCTCCCATCAACCAAGACCGATGCACTCGGTGCAAATACGGACTGCCTTGGCAAGAACGTCTGCCATGCCGCCATTCAGAATACCGATTACGACCAACGCGATTGCAATCGCCAACAGCGCGATACGAACGACCGTCATTCCCTTTGCTTGCGGCTGTACCGCGGTGACTTCACCTTCCTTGGCACCCTGCTTGCCTAACGATTTGATCAATTCAAGCTCGCGCGAAACGCTCAAGGAGGCAACGATCATACGAACGATGCCCACGGCAAGCATGGCAACGCTTGTGATCATCACCACTCCCATCGCCTTAAAAATATCGGCGTTGAGCTCCTCCACCGTAAAATTGTTACCGTTGAACAGATAGATCAGCGCAGGGAGTGCACACAAAGCGCAAAGCACGACGGCAGCGAACGTTACCCATTTGCGCAGGCGTTGTTCAAAACGGATCTTTTGGGCGGTTGTCTCATCGATTGTTTGAACGTCAAAGCGTTTTTGCATACGCTCCAAGCGTTGCTCATTGGTGATATGGACTTGTTTTTTTTCTTCCAGCGGCAAAAACAGCTGTAAAAAGAATCCACCCAAAATAACGCCAAGGCAAGCGTACACGGGAATTGCAATGCCTTGAAAATGCGAACCGATGCTATCTCGTGTAAACGGACGGTCACCGCTGTTGTAAATATCAACGCAGGATACGATCAGACACACGGCAACCACGGTAATCAGCACCGACAGCACAATGCCGTAAACCAAATGTATTAGTCGTTTGTATTTTTCAGTCATATATATTTTCCCTTTCGTTTTGATTTTTTGAAGATCATTTCTTCTTTTTGGGAAGTGCAAATCCAATGGGAAACAGAACGGCACAAAACGCCATGCAAAGATAAACAAACAGGTTGCCCGTTTTCATGTAAAGCGTTTGCTCGGTGCACAGCTCCACCTTGGCAAGTGCGATGCCCTCGGTCATGGGATCGACCCAAGCCAAATGATCACCGTGCTCGTTTATCACCGACGAAATACCCGTATTGCCCGAACGTACAAAATAGCGTCCGCTTTCGATCGCACGCAGTTGAGCCTGCACCTCCTGCTGATAGGTAGCGGGAGAATCGCCAAACCACCACGAGTCATTACTTGGGAGCATCATTAAGGTTGCTCCGTCATTGACGCTTGCACGGGTCAATTCCTCGTAAATAACATCAAAACAGATCAGGAAGCCAAGACTGCCCCACTTGCTTTCAAACAGCGCGGTGTCGGTTCCGGGTGAAAGATCGTAATTGAGAGAGGAAAGATCTGCCAAGGGCGGGATCAAACGCGCGATCAGCTCACGAAACGGCACGTACTCCCCAAACGGCACCAAATGGCGCTTGGTATATACGGTATCCGAAAGCACGCCTGCCGGCGTTACCATAAACACCGCGTTGTAGATCAGATCCTCGGAATCCTCATACAGAGCACCCACGATCAAGGTCACGCCGCACTCCCCTGCCAAGTCCTCCAGATAATTTTTTAAGACCGAATAATCTGTCAGCACGCACGGGAACGCCGACTCCGGCCAAACGACGATCGATGCGCCCTCTTTTGCCGCCTCTCGCGTCAGCTCGCCGTAAACCAGCATGATCTCGCCCAGCACGGTATCCAAATTGTGCATATCCACGTTCCCTTGCAGAGCGGCAACGGTAACGGTCTTGCGCTCCTCGTCCGTGCGATTCATCAGCGCAAAGCCCGCTATGAGATTGCCCACGAAGAGCACCGCGGCAAGGAACACGCATAAAACCGCTTTGATACGGCGACGGTGGTACAAAATTGCGTATGCCAACAGTCCGTTGACCAGCAACAGCAAAAAGCTGACGATATAAGAGCCGAACAAGGACGCCGACTGCAAAATGGGCAGATATTCACTTTGCCCGATGCACAGCCTTCCCCACGGAACGCCCGTCCAAAAGAGCGTGGAAAACCATTCGAACACGATCCACAACGCCGAAAAGACGAACGGACGGAGCAGTGGCGAACGGTGGAACAAATTGGTGCGATGCAACAGACTAAAGAGCAAAAAGATCAATCCGCCCGGAATTGCCTGCAACAGAGAGAGCCCCAACCAGCCTGCCAACACCACCGCCACGGAAGAGGTATTGTCCATGCCGATGAAATCCAAGGGGTAAAGATTGATAAACCAATGATATATGATAAAGTAATATACAAAGACCGTTAAAAAACCGCTCCAATAAGTACGGCGCAGGCTGTTTTTGGAAGCGCCGCACAGTCGGTAAGCACCGACAAAAAGCGGGATCATGGTAAACCATTCCAAAAATCCAAGCTTTGGGAACGTAAGCGTCAAGCTTGTTAAAATTGCGCCGAGCAACAAATACGGCAGGGCGCGCTTTTTACGGTTTTGATTCATGTGATCACCTTTTTTGTTTATGCAAAATCCTTTAAGAACCAGATCTCGCTACGATCCAATTCGAACGATCTTCCCTCGAGGTATTTCAAAGCGCCATCGCGCTCGACCTTTTTAAAGGAGAGTCGAAAGGCATACAATGCCTGAAATTTATAGCCCTTTGCGCGGTCGGCACGGTTGACGCCGTACTTTCCGTCACCAAGGAGCGGATATCCGATATGAGACAGATGTGCACGGATCTGATGCGTTCTTCCCGTTACCAGCTCTACCTCAAGGAGTGAGACGTCGCCCTTGGTGTGCAAAACGCGGTACTTGGTAATGATCTCCTTGTATCCCGCACGCTTATGGTCGCTAATGTCTACGGTGTTATCCGCACTGTTCTTTTTCAAATAGGCGGTCAGGGTCGCTTGTGTGGGCTTGGGTGCGCCGTGAACCGCGCAAAGATAGCACTTGCGCAGCTCGTCGTTACGGATCTTTTCGTTCATCTCGCGC
>JAZQYE010000002.1:0-12537 GCA_045633385.1 Eubacteriales bacterium
TCTCTAATTATAATATCCGGTATCACTCTATCTGTAGATCCGATATGCAAAATTCGGTGAGCATCGATTTCTCCAAAAAGTCGACTATAGCCAAATAACTCTGCAAACATTTGCTCAAATATCTTTTGAACATTTTCCTCCTTGTCCCCTTTGTGCTGCGATACTACATGATTGAAAATTTTCCACACATTATTGTCCATCTCCATCTCCTCCGAAAATTTGATAATATTCATATTCGACATATTAAAACATCATTGCAATGATCCATCTCAAAATGAATCCGCGTTGTCTTATGTGGTTTACACTTAGGCGATCCCCCAATAAAAGATTAAAGTCCTTTCCCTTCGCAGAAATCAGTTGTTCTCAAATCTCTAACCCTTTTGCTCATTCCGTTTTTGTTTTCCTGTACCCGTTTGATGTTCCAAAAGCGTAATCTTTCGGGATGTGCACCCTTGCTCACAGTGCAAGCGCTTGAAAAAGAATGATTGCAAGCAGTTCATCTCTCATCCTGCCGAAGCGGTCGATTTGCTTTTATTCCTTTCACCCCAACAAAAAGTCAAAGGCGAGCATCAGGCAAAAGCCTGCCAGGAGCGCGTAGGTAGCGGCTCTTTCGTTGCCGTGGGCATGTGTTTCGGGAATCATTTCGTCGCTGATAACATACAGCATGGTGCCACCCGCAAACGCCAAGGCAAAGGGCAGGATCGCCGCCGAAATGCTGACCGCAAAAAATCCCAACAGCGTACCCACGACCTCGACCACACCCGTCATCATGGCAATAACAAAGGTGCGCCCGTGTGTCATGCCGGATGCAAGCATGGGGGCTATAATAACCATACCCTCGGGGATATTTTGGAGTGCGATACCTGCCGCCACGCTGAATGCCTGCGTCACGTTTTCGGTACCAAAGCTGACACCTGCGGCAATTCCCTCGGGAAGATTGTGAATGGCAATGGCGATCACAAACAGCAAGACCTTGTTCAACTGTTCGGTCTTTTCGGGGTGCGCCTCTTGATCTACACCCGCCATTTTGTGCAGGTGCGGAACGAGGCGGTCGATGAGATTGAGGCAGATCGCGCCGCAAAAAACGCCCACCGTTGTAATAAGAATTCCCCACGCACCGCCATACTCCAAGGACGGAACGATCAAGCCGATAACAGCCGCCGCCAGCATCACGCCTGCGGCAAAGGACAAAATAATATCGTTTAATTTATGCGACGGCTTTTTGAATAAAAAGCCAAGCAGAGCACCGATTACGGTGGCACCGCCAATACCGAGCGCTGTCAAAAGCACCTGCTCCATAAAGTCTCCTTCCCTTTTACAAGGCAAGCGCCAAGATGCTATCGCATCCGGACGCTTGCTTTAAATTGCTTATTTCCAATTTTTAGCCTTTTGCCAAAGCTCACCCTCAAAAATGGGAGCCAGCTCTGCGGCGTCAGCGGAATCGTTGTTCAAGAATACGGGAATCTGTCCGATATTGGCAGGAACCGTCAGGGTCTTGCCTCCCGTAATGACCTCACCCGTGAGCAAATTGGTCCAATTGCCACAAGGCAAATAAACCTCGCGCTCCCAGGTTCCTTCGGTCAAAATAGGAGCGATCAGCAAGCCGTCACCCAGCATAAACTCGTCGCTCAAGCCGTACACGTTTGCATCGTTCAAATACTTCAGCACCAAATGGCGTACGGGGGGCATACCCGTGTCGCACGCAATCTTGGCATATTTGCAGATATAGGGAATGAGCAGCTTATGCACACCCGTGTAAATGCGGTAAAGCTCCTTGGCATCCTCAGACATTTCGTAAATGTGGCGAATGTCACCGTGGGTCTGAATGTTAGAGGTGAACGCGGTAAATTCAAATGCACGGGTAAATACCTCGGTCTCGTACTCCTTTTGTCCCTCTTTGTAGTAACCGAGTTTTCCTTGATAGTGGTAGCCGCCCATATCGTAGGACATAAAGGGAACGCCCGAAAGACCCGACGAAATAACCGAGTACAGCATATCGTCCAGCTTATCAAAGGTACGGCATTGGTCGCCTGCCCACATATAGGGGCTACGCTGAGAGCCGATACCGCCGCCGCGGGAGAGTACCATAAAGCCGTCCTTGAGTTTCTTTTCCTTCTTCAATTCGTTCATGCGCTTGCAGAACTTGGAAATAAAGTAGGAGGCGTATGCGTGGTGCTCCACGCCCTGCTGTACGCGCTCGGGATTCTTCCACAAATAGTGCGTTTTGGTGGTGGCGTACTTCTTGTCACCGTCTGGCATGACCTCGCAAAAGTCGATCTTGATACCGTCGATACCCATATCGATGGAATCTGCCCATACCTGCTCAAAGTACCAATCCAACGCCTCGTCGTTGGTGATGTCGAGATAATGCGCACCGTGAGAAGATCCGTCCGGATTGACGGCAGAACCGACCATCCACGGGATCTGTGTGGTGTTGGGCTTATATTCTACCGTTCCGTCGGGGCGGTAGATCTCCACGTCTGCATGGAGCTTGTATTCGTCCTTATATCCCTTGGCGTCGGGACGCAGATCGCCTCCCACGCGCATATAGACCATTGCCTTAAGTCCGTTTTCATGCAACCATGCGGCACATCTCTTCAATTCATCGTGTTTGGCTTGTGCCCACGGCGTATCGCTGTAGCATCCGCCCCAGCCAATACCCTCCATCAGGGCGGCATCGGGCTTCATGCCCTCACGAATAAAGTTGTTCATAATGGTCTTGACGCTGTCTCCCATAGGGTTCCATTGGTAGCCGCTCAAATAGTATCTGCCCGCATCGTTTTTCAGGTGTGCGATCTTATATGCGTTATCCTTAAATGCATAGATAATCACGCACTCCGCACGCTCCTCTGCGGTAGCGTCAACAAGCTTTACGTATTCCTCTCCTCTCTTGAGGTACAGGTTCTCGTAATCGGGGAGTTGCTCAATGGTATCCACGCTGTAATCGACGTCAAAGCTGCGCATATCGGGACCACTGCGGCAGATCTGCACACCGTGCATCCAAGGCTCGGTGGGAAGCGCGTGACCGCTGAGCTCTGTGTAACCGAAATAGATATCCTCTACCTTACCCGTAGCGTAAAAATAGCAATCGAGGCAGCCGCTCTCCATGGTATAGACCCATTGATCGGCAACATCTGCACCAAAATCGACGTTGGCGGGTTCGAAGTGATTAAAGAAGATACCTGCGCCACGCGTGGTCAAAAAGAGCGGAACTACGAGGTAGGTCGTATCACTTCTGTTCCAGCCGTCGCTGGTATAAAGCTCGGTCTTAACGCCACGCTTGTTGAGGCGGTCAAAGCGTTCGCCTCCGCCGTAAACCTCCTCGCCCTCGGCAAGCTTACCGCCGACGAGCACCTTACCATCGGCAAGAGAAAGCTCGGTCAATTCAGAGAGCACCTTGCCTTCAGCATTCAAAAAGGAGAGGCAGAAGTCGCCCTTGAGGGAAAGCTTTGCCGCCGTGCCGTCTGCCGCGCCAACCAGAACAGCCTCCTCGGTTTGCGTAACGGTGAGCGCACCTGCCGTGCCCTTGACCTCCTCGTTCATAAAAACCGCCATGGATTGGGCCGCACCAATAGAAGCAAAGGTGCCGTCGTTTGCTGCAGATGCCTGCAGACGCCAGCCGCATGCGCCCTCGTTGGTCAAGCGGAAGATCGTTCCCGCAACGTTACAAAAATACAGTGCCGTGTTGCTCTGCAATACGTTTTGGATCGCTGCATCACCGCTTACCGCAATGGGTGTGGTGTTGGCTATTTCAATAGGTTGTTTTTTCATCAGATAACATCCTTTTCTCAATTTGCAAATTCCTCAAAAGAGGTATGGGTATGTAGATCACACCTTGGGACTATTGTAGCATATTACTTGCCGAATGTCAATAGTATTTCCTTATTTTTTTGTTTCACAAAACATGATTGTCGCACATCACAAAAACGAATTTGCGCAACTTATTTTATTTTCCCGAAACGCGAACGGGAATCGAAACACGCGGTGCAAGAAAGGCTCTTGCCTCCTCTGCCGCCGTATCGGAAAGGAACTCGGCGTTCTCATACGCCGCCTGCTTGCCGAGCGCTAAGGATTTTCCGATCCCCATAGGGTGATACGGCTCAAGATCGATCGATTCGATCACGTCAAAGCGGTTGGCAAGAGAAACAATGCCCGCATAGTGATCCTCGGTCATGTTGATGCCCGGAATGAGCGGACAGCGCAAAATGACGCGGGAGCCGAGCGTATTCAACCGTTCAAGATTTTCGACGATGGGTTGATTGGAAACGCCCGTATATTGACGGTGGAGTGCATCGTCGGTCAGCTTCCAATCCAACAAAAAGAGATCGACCAAAGGAGCAAGACGAAGCATCGTCTCCCCCTTACACCAACCGCAAGTCTCCATGGCTGTGTGAAGCCCCTCGTTTTTTGCCGCCGTGAAAAGTGCTTCCGCAAAATCGGGCTGTGCTGTGGGCTCACCGCCAGAGAGCGTGATACCGCCTCCCGACGTCTCGTAAAAGATGCGATCCGTCAAAACGTCTGCCATCACCTCTTCTACCGTTTGACTCGTGCCAACCGCCTCCAGCGCCTGATACAAGCAAGCCGAGGCGCATTTGCCGCACCGCACGCATACGGTGCGGTCGATGGTGTGCTCCCCCTCTTTGCCAAACGAATGCGCTTGCACGGGGCATACCGCCACACACGCGCCGCAACCGCGACATTTTTCATGTCGATACATCAGCTCGGTATTCGATGCGTGTGTTTCGGGGTTGTGACACCACGTGCAACGTAAGGGACACCCCTTTAAAAACACGGTGGTGCGAATACCGGGGCCGTCATCTACACAAAAGTGCTGAATATTCAAGATACGTCCGTACAATTTTTCTTCCACGTCTCTATCCTCATTCAAAAATCGTTCGTGCAATCACGGCATCCTGTATCTCGGCGGCAAGTTTATGAAAATACTCCGAGTAGCCGCCCACGCGCACGATCAGATCGCGGTGTGCTTCGGGATCCTTACGCGCATCCAAAAGCGTTTGCTTATCGGTAACGGTGATCTGCAACTGTGTGCCGCCCAGCGCAAAATATCCCTCCACCAACGCGCGAATGATCTCGGGCGTATATTTTTTGGTGATGGAAAGATTTGTCACCGCCATGCCGTAAATATCTTTTTGTATAAATCTTGCGGCAGAAGCCAGCATGACCGTAGGACCCTTGATCGCCTTGCCGTTGACAGCCGCCAACGAATCTGCCTCCGGCGTACCCGCGCGTCTTCCGTCGGGGGTAGCTCCTACGCATTTACCCAACCCGATGTGACGACGGAATTGGTGCGCGGTTGGGAAAAAGCCGATGCCAAGATCCAGCTTTGCCTGCAAATAGTGCTCGTAAAAGCGACGGGTCAGGTCTTCTGCCAAGGCATCCGATCGCTCCTCTCCCACACCGTATGCGGGACAGGACTTCAGCTCCTCGAAGAAGTTCGGATCCTCAGCACGAAGCAGAGCAAGAAATTCTTCGGGCGTATAGCGTTTCTTTTCAAAAACGAGATCGCGAATAGCGAGAAGCGAATCCACCGTGTTGGGGATTCCGCTATCGGAATGGATCGAAAAGGTATAGCGTGCGCCGCCTTGGAACCAGCCCTTTTCGTTATCGATGCAATCGTCTATAAAGAGCGAGCGAATGGGGGCAAAGCAATGTGCGGCACGCTCGTTGTAGTAATTGTTGATGCCTGCCGTTTGCTCATCCTGCTTTTGATGGAGCAGGGTCATAAAATCCTCGTAAAACTGCGTAAAGTCCTTTGCTTTTGAAAGCTGTGCATGCATGTACGCCTCAAAAATATGCAGGACGTTGATATTGGTATCCGTACCGCCGGAGTAGGTCAAGCCTGCAAAAGCCGTTTCGGTACAGCCACCACCCGCAAACTCCAGGGCATCCTGCCGAGTCAGGTGCGAAATGCGCCCCATCAGCCGCTCCTGAATGGCATCCTCGTTATAAAAAGCAGGTTGACCGCCGCTCTCCAGCAAACGGCTTGCGGCAAGCTCCCACAAGCGTTGGGGCATATCCTTCGTCACGCGCAACTGCGTTAAGGGACGTGCCAAACCGCGTGAAGCCTCAAGTGCCTGATAGGTCACCTCGCTGTAATCGGGGCCGAGCGTAATGCTCCAGGTATCGTTTTCTTCAATATTCTCCATCAAGCAACGCAGGTACGGGCGTAGATCCTCACCCCGATGGTAAGGCTCCAAAATGGAATCGAGTCGCCCTACGTTATCCCAACCGTCAAGAGAAAGAACAAAATTCAGGGCAACGATCGCCTCGTATGCGTTCGTGGCTGGAGAAAACGGAACTCTTTCCAACGCGCGCACCAATTCGGCAGGCGCGCCCATGTCGGGCAGAGCCTTGAGCGCACGTGCATGGTAGGCGCGCAAGCCCACGATCAGATCGAGCAATGCGTTACGAAAATCACTCTCCGGCTTTACAAGCAAGCGCTCCTCGTAGCGATCGATCCCCTCGGCAAGAATGCGCTTGTAATTGAGCATGCTGTGGTTCCAATCGCCGGCATAATGAAATTTTTTTGCAAATTCACGAAAGCACTCTGCCGCACGAGGACTCTTTTTCTCCAAAAACTCCCATTGAACAGCATACTGATGCGCATATTGGGGGGCTACGCAGGGCTCATCGCAATCAAGCTCCGTACGCATCCACGGGTAAGCGCCCTTGCTGGTATTTCCACACGGAAAAAGCGGTGCTCCCGCGCGGTAAACGATTGCACAATTTTCGTAATATCTGCGATAGGCGCGACAATAGGTCAAGGGCAAAGGCCCGTCGGGATATTCCAAAAAACCTGCCGCCATCGGCTCACCGATCTCCAACAAATGTGATACGATATCTTGCATAGTTCAACCTCCTACAGAGTTCTTGCGTTTATTATATCACAAATGAAACAGATGTCAACTGTTTTTTGGGACAAATTTGAAAAATCGATAAAATAAATTGAACAATCAAAAAGACTTTTTCAAACCTTCTTGCAAAGGGTAAAAACTTATGCTATAATGACCCCATACACATTACCAATCGGGAGGTTTTTACATGAAAGAGCTTTGTAATTCCATTGTGATCGAAAACCCGTATTTGCGCCTGACGCTCTCCAAAAACGGATATGCCGAGAGCCTGATCTGCAAGGCGAACGGTGAAGAATGTCTGGACACCAACGAGCGCGTTCCGCTTTTTACCGTCAGTGAGGATCGCCCCTACAACAACGAGATCAAGCTCGCCTACCCCAACAAACGCATGACCTTTGCCTGCAATCGCATTCGTTGTGCCGAGAACCGCTTGATCGTCGGCTTTGAGCTCGTTCGCTTTGAGGCTGAAATTGAAATTGAGGAAAGAGAAGACTACGTTACCTTCCGCTTGGTCGATTTTCCCATGGACGACGAGGCGTTTGGAACGCTTTATATGGACCGTCCGCCTGTTTCCTGCATGAGACTTTTACAGCTCCCCATGAAAAAGAGAGAAAAATTCGGTGAGTGGCTCAACGTGGTCTCCGACGAAAAGGTCGCCGCAGGCGTTGTTGCAACCTCTCCCTACGAGAGCATTGACTCCTACCGCCAACGCGATGCGATCGTCTTGACCGCCGATGCCGAGCGCGAGGTCAAGATCAAGGGCTGTAACGCCGCTTTGATCGTTTCCCCTGCCGCGGAGCTGATGGATCGCTTGGAGGCGTTGGAAAACGACTTTGACCTTCCCCGCGGTGTTCAAAGCCGCCGCTCCGAGCATATCAATCGCTCGATCTATTGGTCGTCCAACGTCAATCCCACAAACGTGGACCGCCACATTGCCTACGCCAAGCAAAACGGCTTGACACACATTCTCATCTATTACAATTCCATCTTCAAGGAGAGCGGTTGCTACTCGCTGTGCGGAGATTACGACTACCGTGACGAATACCCCCGTGGCTTGGAGAGCCTTACCGAAATGCTTGTCAAGCTCAAGGCGGCAGGCATTACCGCGGGCATTCATTTTCTGCACCCTCACATCGGCATCAAGAGCCGCTACGTGACCCCCGTTGCCGACCACCGCTTGCGCCTGAAGCGCTATTTGACGCTCTCCAAGCCGCTTGGCACCGATGACACCACCGTTTACGTGGAGCAAAACCCAGAAGGGTGCCCCATGTACGATCGTTGCCGTATTTTAAAGTTTGGCGGTGAGCTCATCTCTTACGAGGGATATACCACCGAGCCGCCCTACTGCTTTACGGGCTGTAAGCGCGGCTACTACGACACCAATGTGATCGCCCACGAGCTTGGACAGATCGGCGGCGTTCTGGACGTTTGCGAATTTTCTGCAACCAGCGTTTACCTCGATCAGGAAACGAGCCTGCAGGACGAGATCGCAGATAAGCTTGCAAAGGCTTACAACGCAGGTTTTGAGTTTATTTACTTTGATGGCTCCGAGGGAACCAATCCCCCCTTCAATCACCACGTTTCCAACGCGCAATACCGCGTACTCAAAAAGCTGAAGACCCAGCCGCTGTTCTGCTCAGGTGCGGCAAAATCTCACTTTGGCTGGCACTACATGAGCGGCGGAAACGCATTCGACGTCTTCCCTGCCCCCGTGTTCAAGGAAAAGCTCGTGGAGTTTCCCTTTGAGGAAGCACCGCGCATGGCACAGGACTTTACCGCCCTCAATTTTGGCTGGTGGACCTTTAACCATAACATGATGCCCGATATGTACGAGTACGGCAACGCACTCTCCTGCGCTTGGGATTGCCCCGCCACCGTCATGCTCAACGATCTTGACCTCATCGACACCCATCCGCGCACCAAGGATATTTTTGAGGTCTTTCGTCGTTGGGAGGAGGTGCGCGTCAATAACCTGCTTTCAAATGAGCAAAAGCTTGCCCTGCGCAACCACGAACAGGAGCACGTTCTTTTGATCAACGAGGAAGGCAACTACGAGCTTGCCCCCTACGACCGCATTGAGAACGCCGCAGGCGGTGATGCAAATCTTTGCGCGTACGTTCTTTGCCGCCGTGAAAAGACCTACGTCGTGCTGTACCACACCACGGGTGAAGGAATGCTGACCCTGCCCCTGCCAGCCGAAAAGCTCTTGTACGAGGCAGAGCTCGGCGGCGCGTCCCTACCCTTGAAAGCAACCGAAAACGGCACGGAGTTGTTTGTCAGCGACCGTCATTATCTTTCTACAACGCTTGACTGCGCCACCGTGGTGCGCGCCCTGCAAGCGGCAAAGATGTAATTTTCGAAAAAGACTTTCGCAATTAAAAACGATACGTTCGTATCAAACGATAAGGGTTCTCCGTTTGCAAAACGCAAACGGAGAACCCTTATTTTTATGCGTGATGGTGTCCGTGACCGTGATCGTGTCCGTGATGATGGTGATGGTGGTGATGCGAGGCATGGGAATCGTGCTCGACGTGACAGCTCTGCTCGTGACAGTGCTCACCCTCCGCCTCCAGCTC
Source organism: Eubacteriales bacterium (assembly GCA_045633385.1). Lineage (GTDB taxonomy): Bacteria > Bacillota > Clostridia > Oscillospirales > CAG-272 > UMGS1865. Next base: position 9,452 of record JAZQYE010000002.1, read on the forward strand.
CAGAGTCGCGTGCGCAATGCCGTGCTCTGCAAGCTCTGCGCGAATCTCTTCCTTGACCGTGTGCGCATCCCTATTCGTTACAACGTGCAGCGTTGCGTAGTGGCTGTTCCCGTCCATGCTCCACACGTGCACGTGGTGAATGTCCAACACACCGTCAAGCTCCAACAAATGCTCTTTGATCTCGTCGATCTCCACTTCGTGTGGCGCTTTTTCCAAAAACAGCTCCATGATCTCCTTGAGGTTGCCCACCGCGTTGATCAAAATAAAGATGGCAACGCCGATGGAAAGGAGCGGATCGATAATGGCAATATCGGTAAAACGCATGACCAGCGCGCCTACCAGAACCACGATCCAACCAAGCACGTCCTCCAGCATGTGCAAATTGACAGCCTTTTGATTGAGAGAGTCCCCGTCGCGCGTAAACAGTGCGGCGCACAGATTAACGACCGCACCGATCACAGCAAACACGATCATGCCGTCGTAGTTGATCTCGGTAGGCTCGATGATGCGCCCGATCGCGTTGTAAATGACCAGAACGGAGCCGATCAATAAGATCAGCGTGGTGACAAGTCCCCCTACCACCGAATATCTTGCATAACCATAGGTGTAGTGCTCGTCAGGCTGACGGCGGCTCTTTTTTTCCAAAAAGAACGCAACGCCAATGCTTGCCGCATCTCCAATGTCGTGAACCGCATCGGATAAGATCGCCACACTCCCCGTAAAAATACCGCCTACAAACTCAAAGATCGAAAAAGCGAAATTGAGCAAAAAGGCTACGAGAATTTTTCTTTCTGTTTTCATATGCCCTCCCAATTTTAAAACGCCCGAGCCTGCTTACCATGAGCTTGCCGCCGCGCGCATCATTGGTAACAGTATATCACACTTTGCAAAAAAATGCAAGTCAAATAGATGTAAATACCTCTATGAAAAACACAACAAAATCATGTTGACATTGTTATGATTATGTGATATAATAGAGGTGATCACAAAAAAGGATAAGAACGGAGGCGTTTTATGGGGAGCGGTTTATTGCATTCTGCCGACAAAGCCGGGTATGCCTGCGATCTCTTACAATGCACAGCTACGCGCTTGGCAAAGAAAATTCCAAACGGGCAATCGCAGCTTGAATATTTTGTCAACCGCGAGGTGGTAGCGTGGATCAAAGCCCGTGACGGCGGCATCGGACCGCAAGCATCCTGCGAGATCCAAACCCGATACGTTTATCAAAAGTGACATACCATAAGGAGGTCAACAATTTGAATATCAGACAAAAGCAGATCCTGCAAGCCGTTGAGCGCGAGGGTGAGGTCACCATCAAAAGCCTTGCCGAGACGTTGCAGGTATCGGAAATGACCATACACCGCGATGCCGATCAGCTTCAAGCAGAGGGGTGCGTGTACAAAAAACGCGGAGCTATCGTATTCATCGAGAATGCAGACCGCGGGCATACTGATTTTTATGCCGAAGAAAAGCGTGCGATCGGCATTCGGGCGGCATCGCTGATCCAGGCGGGGCAATCCATTCTGTTTGACAACAGTACCACGGGGCTCGCCTGCGCAAAAGCGCTCGATCCGTCTCAAAAATACGTTTTTTATGCAACGGGTATGGAGACGGCAAACGCACTTGCCGAATACGAGCAAAGCATTCTGTATTGCAGTGGAGGCTATTATTTCCCCGCATCGCGCGGCTTTGTGGGGGCGCAGGCAGAGGCGTTCGTTGCCTCGCTCAAGGTCGACGTATGCATCATTGGGGCAAGCGGAATCTCGATTGAAAACGGCATCACTACCCCGTACCCCATGCACACAGCGATACAAAAAGCGATCATCACCGCCGCCAAAACCAAGATCTTGGTGTGCGATCACTCCAAATTTGACAAGACAGCAATGGAAAAAATATGTCCCTTGAACGAGATCGACCTGATCGTTACCGACAAAGAAATTTCAAATGAGGTGCTTGCGACATATTCCAAGCACGTAAAAATCATAACCGCTTAAAGGAGACAAAAGATTATGAAAGCAGAAGTTTTACTGACAAGAGCATACCGCGAGCGCCTGCTGGCAGATACTCACCGCCCCGCGTACCATTTTGCCATTCCCGATGATTTAGGAATTCCCGGAGACTCCAACGGCGCATTTTTTGCCGACGGGGTATATCACCTGATGTATCTATACAAAAACGCCGAAACAGATGCGTTCCATTGGGGGCACATGTCAAGCCTTGATCTGCTTCATTGGCGCCATCACCCCGATGCCTTGACCCAATTTGAGGGGGACAGAGGTTGCTTTAGCGGCGGCGGATTTGTTGACGATGACGGTACGGCATATCTGTCCTTCTGGAAATTTGCCGCAACCGATAAATCGAAGGACAGGGGCGGTCTTGCCATTGCATATTCCACCCCCCCGTATGACGTTTGGGAGAGAATGGAGCCCATCGCGGTCAACTCCTCGGAGCAATGGGGCGTGCTTGAGATGGAGATCGACGGGGAGAAGGAATACGTTGCCTGCGCCGATCCGTCCAACGTCTGGAAGGCGAACGGCAAGTATTATATGCAGGCAGGAAACGGTCCGCTTCTTTGGAACGTCGGCAAAAAGGGAGAAGCGCTCTCCAAATATAGGGGCGACTTTACCGATCTGTTTTGCTCGCTCGATCTGAAAAAATGGGACTACGTCGGCAGATTTTACGAGAACAACCAAAAGGGTGTGGATGATTGGCCGGACGAGACGGAGGACGACATGTGCCCCTCCTTCTTGCCTCTTTACGATGCGGAGGAGAACGGAAAGCCCACGGGTAAGTATCTGCAGCTCTTTATTTCACACAACAAGGGATGCCAGTACTATATCGGACGTCTTGAGGGAGAGACGTTTATTCCCGAGCAGCACGGCAGAATGACCTGGAAGGACAATGCATATTTTGCTCCCGAGGCTCTGGTGGACGGGAAGAACCGACAGATCGTATGGACCTGGCTCCGTGACAATCTCCCCGACGACTTTAGGCGCTTTGGCTGGAGCGGAGTGTTTGGTCTGCCTCGCAACGTATGGTATGAGGATGGAGAACTGAAGCAGGCGCCTGTAGCTGAGATCGATAAG
>JAZQYE010000003.1:0-17746 GCA_045633385.1 Eubacteriales bacterium
TGTCGTGTTCCCGGGTGAGCCGCTCCTGATCGTGCGCGGCAGAGCCATTGAGGCACAGTTTATTGAAACCTACGTGTTGATGATGATCAATCATCAATCTCTGATCGCAACCAAGGCGTCCCGTATTGCGCGTGCCGCAAAAGGAAGAGCGATCAGCGAGTTCGGTTCTCGCCGCGCCCAAGGTGCTGATGCGGCAATTCTCGGTGCACGTGCCGCATATATCGGCGGTTGCGGCGCAACGGCTTGCACCATTACCGACGAGATCTACGGCGTTCCCGCAACGGGTACCATGGCGCACTCCTGGGTTCAAATGTTTGATACCGAATACGAGGCGTTTAAGACCTACTGCGAGATTTATCCCAACAGCTGCACGCTGCTCGTCGATACGTATAACGTGATCGAGTCCGGAATCCCCAATGCGATCAAGGTCTTTAACGAGGTTTTGGCACCAAAGGGCATTCGTAAGTGCGCGATTCGAATCGATTCCGGTGATATTACGTATCTGTCGCAAAAGGTTCGCAAAATGCTGGACGACGCAGGTTGGACCGAGTGTAAGATCGTTATTTCCAATTCTTTGGACGAGTACCTGATCCGCGAATTGATCCGTCAGGATGCAAAGGTAGATGCTTTTGGTGTTGGCGAGCGCTTGATTACTGCAAAGAGCGATCCTGTTTTTGGCGGCGTGTACAAGGTTTGCGCGGTTGAAAAAGAGGATGGAACCATTATTCCAAAAATCAAGATTAGTGAAAACGTTGGTAAGATCACAACACCGCACTTTAAAAAGGTGTATCGTTTGCGCGGCAGAGATACGGGCAAGGCAGAGGCGGATCTGATCTGCGTTTGGGATGAAACGATTGACGACACAAAACCGCTTGAGATCTTTGATCCCGACCACACCTGGAAGCGCAAGCTGTTGGAAAACTTTACAGCAACCGAGCTGTTGGTTCCCGTTTTCAAAAACGGCAAGCAAGTTTATCAACTTCCTACCTTGCAGGAGATCCGCAGTCATTGCGAAGAGGAAATCTCGGGAGTTTGGGACGAGGTTCGCAGATTTAACAACCCCCATAACTACTACGTCGATCTTTCGCAAAAGCTGTGGGATATCAAGCATGAAATGCTGAAGTCTCGCGGTGTTTACCATCAAGCATAATTTTTTGTCGGGTGCATACAAGCGCCCGACTTTTTTCAACTTTGATATAAAAAAAACACTCTTTGCGCATATTTTTTTATAAAATCTATTGGAATTTCATTGCTGATGTGATATAATAATATGTGTATAATGATTTTTCGGGACGAAATTTCTTTGGAGGCGGCTCTATGAATACTTTAATGGAGATATGGGAACAGATCTGTGCTTTTTTTGCCTTGCGCGTTGTAACTCCCATTACGCAAATGGAATGGGTCGATATCGTTGATATCCTGGCATTGGCATTGGTACTATATGAGTTGGTTCGCTTTACACGCAACCGTCGCGCAGGCCGCGTTATGATCGGCTTGGGCTTTGTGGTGCTTGTATGCATCATCATCCAGCTGTTCCGCCTTCCCACACTCTCCTACATTTGCAACTTGTTTGCCGCCGCGGCATTTTTCTGCATCGTCGTTATCTTTCAGCCCGAAATTCGTGATGCGCTCGAGCGAATCGGCAACTCCAACTTTTTAATGCCCGGCAGTGATACGATTCCGCGCAAGCATTATCCGCTTGCTAAAAAGACTGCCGAGGAGGTTGTGGATGCGGTCGTTCATCTCTCCGAGAAAAAGACGGGTGCGTTGATTGTGTTTGAAGGACTCACAAAATTGGGAGATTGCATTCAAACGGGAAGAGTGATCGATGCGCGTGTCACCTCGCATTTGCTCCAAAACATTTTCTTTGATAAAGCACCGTTGCACGATGGTTCGGTCGTCATTCGCGATATGCGAATTTGGGCGGCAAGCTGTGTGCTCCCGTCCTCTAACGGTACGGTCAACTTTGGCAGTATGGGAACACGTCACCGTGCGGCTGTCGGTGTAACCGAGGTCAGCGATGCACTGGCATTGATCGTTTCTGAGGAAACGGGAATCGTTTCCTTGGCGCAGGACGGAAAGCTGTTGCGCGACGTGGATCGTGAAACGCTGTATGACGTTTTAATGACCTATCTTGCAGGTCATTTGTATCTGCGCAAAAAGCACGGTGTTCACGTAGATCCCTTCGACGGTGTTCCGCTTTATCACCGCACGAACGAAGAAACCGAAAGTGTTACGATGACCGCACAAGCTGCTACCTCTGCCGAGGCTTCTGTTGAAGAAACACAGGCAACCGTTACAGAGGTAGCCACAGAGACTGAAGAGACCGTCGGTGAGACCAAGACACAAGAAAAGGAACGGGTTGACACGATTCAGGCAGAGAGCGATCAAACGCTTTGATCGGTCCCTTGAATGAGCAAATAAGGAGAATTCCATGAAAAAGAATGCAGTGGGAAGAATTTTATATCATAAAGAGCCTGCAAAGCGGCGTGTATCCTCGTGGCATATTCCTGCGCGCTTGTTGTGCTTGCTGTTGGCGTTGCTGATCTGGTTGGCTGTAACGAGCCTGGAGCAAGCTCCCGAATCGGACGGCAACGATACCTTGATGCCATATTCGGAAACGGCGTTATGAGCAAAACAAAATTTTTGATTGGCGGCATTCGCGTCTCGGTAGATGCCGACGATGGAACGATTTTGAACAAAGCCAAGGAAAAAATGAAGCGGGCTGGATTTACTACCTCCACGCTTCATTTTCGGCTTTATAAAAAATCCATCGACGCAAGACGGCGTGACGATATCCGCTTTGAATGTACCGTTCTTGCAGAAGGGGAGTGCGGTTGTAAGAAGCCGTTGAACGAGGCTTGCAAGGATGCAGGTGCTAGAATCTTTGAGGAGACAGAACCAAACGTTTGCTTTGGAAGCGAAGAACTCAAAGCACCGCCTTTGGTGGTTGGAATGGGGCCTGCGGGTCTGTTTGCGGCACTGATCTTGGCGCAAAACGGATATGCCCCTATTTTGATCGATCGCGGCGCTTCGATCGAGGAACGCACCAAAGACGTTGAGAGCTTTCGCCGCTCAGGCGTTTTGAACACCGATTCCAACGTACAGTTCGGCGCAGGTGGTGCGGGCACTTTTTCGGACGGAAAGCTGATCACACGCGTCAATGATCCGCTCTGTCACTACGTACTGAAGAGCTTGGTGCATTTCGGCGCTCCGGAGGACGTATTGGTAAAAGCAAAGCCACACGTTGGAACAGACGTTTTGCGAAACGTGGTCAACAACCTGCTTCTTGAGATCGAGCGGCTTGGCGGAACGGTGATATATCATTGCAAAATGAATGAAATAACCGAGCTTTCGGATCAGACCTTGTGTGTCAGCACCACCAAAGGAGATATTCATTGCGGTGCATTGGTCTTAGCGCTCGGTCACAGTGCAAGAGATACGTACCGTTATCTCATCGAGCAAAATTTTGCCATTGAGCCAAAGCCGATTTCGGTTGGCGTTCGCGTAGAGCACTTGCAGTCTCAAATTGACGATGCTTTGTATGGACGATTTGCGGGGCACCCCAATCTCGGTCCTGCGGAATACGCACTTTCGGATACCACGGGAGAGCGCGGCGTTTATACGTTTTGTATGTGCCCCGGTGGCGAGGTAGTTGCCGCCGCATCCGAGGAGGGGCATTTGGTGGTCAACGGCATGAGCTATCACGCGCGTAACAATCCAAACGCCAACTCTGCGGTAGCCGTATCGATCCATTGCAACGATTATCAACCGGTCAACGGCAGTGTGGCACTCGGCGCAATTGATTTTCAACGTAGGATCGAGCGTGCGGCATATCTCGCAGGTGGCGGTGATTACGTAGCTCCTATCATGACGATGGGGGATTTTATGAGCGGCAAAAAGGGAAGCTCTCCCACGCGCGTTTTACCCTCATACAGAGACGGAATGGTAAAGAATGCAGATTTTGAAACAGTATTTCCTCCGTTTGTGTTGAGTTCCCTCAAGCAAGGCTTTGCATCCTTTGCACAAAAGATCAAGGGATATGACGATCCAAGTGCTATTTTGACAGCCGCCGAAACAAGAACCTCCGCCCCCTTGCGTATCTTACGTGACCGCGAGCATTTTTATGCCTTGGGGCATAAGCAGATCTATCCCTGCGGTGAGGGCGCAGGTTACGCAGGCGGAATTACCAGTGCGGCAGTAGATGGATTGCGCGCAGCGATGGCGCTGATGTCTGTTACCGCTCCCAAACAATCGTAAAAGAGAAAGGAGAAAAAATGCAAACAAAAGCAAGAGTAATTGCTTTGGAAGGTGACTTTGCCATGGTAGAGGCAGAAAGAAGCTCTGCGTGCGAAGGCTGCCACAAAGCGCAAGAAGGCGGTTGCTCGGTTTGCTCCCTGATGGGAGGAGAACGAAAGCTTGCCACACGCGCACACAATGCACTCGGTGCACGCCTTGGTGATACGGTTTTGATCGAAAGCAACGATGGAAGAATGCTGTGGTATGCACTCCTTGTATTTGTTTTGCCGATTTTGATCGCGCTGTTTTCGTGGGGAATCGTTTCTCTCCTTACCCAATCGACCGTCTGGCAGATTGCAGGCGGCGCGTTTGGATTTTGCGCAACGTTTTTCTGTATTTACGTGTATTCAAAAATGATTTCAAAAAAAAGATGTGACGTTGAGATTGTTGAAATTTTAAAGCAAGAAGAGTGATTGAAAAGAGATAAAGACGCAGGTTGCCGATGGAGCTTGTGCCTTGAGAAAGAGATAGAGAATGAGAGAAAACAAAAAACAAATTAAATGGAGTGTGCAATATCCCGAAAGAGACAGCAACGCCGACTCCTTGGTCAAGCAAATGGCACGGGAGCTTCAGGTGAGCGAAACGACCGCAAAGCTGCTTTACACGCGTGGATTTCACACGTCTGAAGAGGCGATCGCCTTTTTACAGCAAGCCGAAACGAGCTTGCACGATCCATTTACCTTGCAGGATATTGAGCCTGCAGTAGAACGTATATTTTTGGCTTTGGAGAGAGGGGAACGCATTGCTATTTACGGCGACTATGACGTGGACGGCGTTACCTCGGTCAGTTTATTATATTTATATTTACAAGAATACGGTGCCGACGTTGGCTATTACATTCCCTGCAGAAGCAAGGAAGGGTACGGCTTATCGGTTTCGGCAATCGATACGCTGAAATCCCGCGGCGTACAAATGATGATCACCGTTGATACGGGAATTACCGCCATCGATGAGATCGAATATGCAAAAAGCATTGGAATCGATACTGTTGTAACCGATCACCACGAGTGCCGCCCCGAGCTTCCCAAGGCTTGTGCGGTCGTTAATCCGCACCGTGCAGACGATGCCTATCCGTTTAAAGAATTGGCAGGTGTCGGCGTTATCTTTAAGGTGATCTGCGCAATGGAAATGACCAAGTGCCGCCGCGAAGGACTTTCCGAAATCGACGGCTTACGTCGGGTTTGTCACAAATATGCCGATCTGGTTGCTATTGGAACGATTGCAGACGTCATGCCGATCGTGGACGAAAACAGACTGATCGTTGCATTGGGGCTTAAGCTGTTGGAAAACACCAACCGCCACGGCTTGCGCGCGTTGATCGAAGCCGCATCCGGAAATAAGAATTCGGATAGCCGTTTTCCACCCAAGAAAAGAAAGATCAACTCCGGCTTTGTCGGCTTTGTCATCGCTCCCCGTATGAATGCGGCAGGTCGTGTGAGCAATGCCTCTATTGCGGTAGAGCTCTTGCTGGCTGAGGATTCGGCGCGTGCGCAGGAATTGGCAGAGGAGCTTTGTGAGCTGAACTCGATTCGCCAAGTGGAAGAAAATCGAATTGCCGAGCAAGCATATCAAAAGATCAACCAGATGAGCGCAGATCTTTGCGATCGCGTCATCGTTTTGGAGGACGATACCTGGCAACAGGGCATTATCGGTATCGTATCCTCCAGAATTACCGAAAAATACGGTCTGCCGTCTATTTTGATCTCGTTTGATGCCGCCACACGCGGTTATCCGTCCGATGACGATCACGGCAAGGGCTCGGGACGCAGTATTAAGGGGTTGAACCTGGTAGAGGCGTTGGCTGACAGCGAGGATCTTTTGGTTCGCTTTGGCGGTCATGAGCTGGCGGCAGGACTTACGATCAAGAGAGGTGACATTGACGCCTTTCGCGAGCGGATCAATCAATATGCCCGTGAACGCATGACCGACGATATGCTCTGCATTTGCATGGAAGCAGATTGTACGGTTCAAATGTCGGATCTGACCTTGCGTCTGGCGCAGGAGATCGACCGTTTGGAGCCATTTGGCACGGCAAATCCCGTCCCCAATCTGTTATTGCACGATGCAGTTTTGCAACGCGTGCTCCCGTTGGGGAACGGCAGACATACAAAGCTGATTTTGGAAAAGGACGGTATTTCCATGACTGCGGTTTGGTTTGGTTGCGAATGCGCCACCTTGCCGTACGAGATCGGTGACCGCGTTGACGTGCTGTTCCAGCTCAATATCAACGAATTTCAAAACACAACGACCTTGCAAATGATCGTACAGGATATGCATCTCTCTTCCGCCTACGAGGAAGATCTGCAAGCACTTTATCAACGATACGAGCAAATCAAAGCGGGGGCAAAGATACAAGCGGAAGAAAACGCAATTCCAAACAGAGACGATATGGTCGTCGTTTACACGTACTTGCGCCGCGAGTATCAACTCAAACACACTTATTTTTCAATGAGACGTCTGCTTTCCGCATTGCGTCAACAAGGGTGTGAAACGATCGGTTATTTAAAACTGAAAACCATTCTTCGGGTTATGCAGGAGCTTCAATTTTGCGAGATCACCGAAACGGCCGCCGATTGCTTTGTGTTTGATTTTTATTTTCACCCCACAAAAACGAGTATAGACAAATCGTCTATTTTAAAAAAGCTGAAATCGCAACTGACCAAATGCGATACGGCAAAGTAAATTCTGTTCGCAGAAAGGTACGTCTCTATGAATGATACGGTACATACGGATATCAGCGGTTTGCTGGAGCTGTTAAAAACAACCGAAAAAAAATACGATCTTGAAAAGATCACGTCCGCATACGAATACGCCAAGGATCTGCACGAAGGGCAATTCCGCGCAAGCGGCGAGGCTTATATCTCGCACCCGATTGCAGTTGCCGAAATTGTGGCAGGCTTGGAATTGGATACCGACTCGATATGCGCCGCACTACTGCACGATGCGGTAGAGGATTGCTCCGAAAAAACGAGCTTAAAGGAAATTGAAAAAAAGTTCGGTGAGCCCGTTGCCATGTTGGTTGACGGCTTGACTAAAATCGTCACCCTGCACGTAGAGGACAAGGAAGAGATGCACATTGAGACGTTGCGTAAAATGCTTTTGGCAATGTCCCGTGATATACGTGTCATTTTTATCAAGCTGTGCGATCGTTTACACAATATGCGCACGCTTGCGGCAAAGCCCGACCCAAAGCGTCGTTTGACCGCCTTGGAGACCATGCACGTTTATGCTCCTTTGGCGCACCGCTTGGGTATGCAACGTATCAAATTGGAGCTGGAGAACCTCAGCTTGCAGTTCCTTGATCCCATCGGATACGAGGAGGTTCGTCAGCATATCAACAACAAATACGGTGAAAATCAAGTCTTTATGGACAAGATCCATACCGAGGTTGGCGAGCGAATGGCTGAAAACGACATCAACTATACGCTTGAGGGACGTATCAAATCGGTTTATTCTATCTACAAAAAAATGTATAATCAGAATAAATCCTTTGATCAGATATACGATTTTTACGCATTGCGTATCATCGTCAACACCGAGTTGGAATGCTATACCGCGCTCGGCTTGATCCACGAAAAATACAACTCCATTCCGGGACGTTTTAAGGATTATATCTCTACGCCCAAGCCCAATATGTACCGCTCGCTTCACACCACTGTCATCGGCCGTGACGGTATTCCGTTCGAGGTACAAATCCGTACCTGGGATATGCATCATATTGCAGAATACGGTGTAGCGGCGCATTGGAAGTACAAATCCGGCGCATCTTCTAAAGAAGAGCTTGATAAGCGCTTGGAGTGGATCGCACGCTTGATCGAGACTGAGGACGAGCAACGCGACCCCGAAGAATTTATGAATGCACTCAAGACCGATATTTTCCACGACGAGGTCTTTGTATTTACCCCCAAGGGCGACGTATTTGCTTTGCCGAACGGATCCAACGTCATCGACTTTGCGTACGCCGTTCACTCCAAGGTGGGTGAGAGAATGATCGGCGGTAAGATCAACGGCATGATCGTTCCCATCGACCGCGTGCTCAAAAACGGTGAGATCGTTGAGATCCTCACCTCCGCTTCCTCCAAGGGCCCCAGCCGCGATTGGCTGAGCATCGTAAAAACGAGTGCCGCTCGTTCTAAAATCCGCGCTTGGTTCAAAAAGGAAAAGAGAGCAGATAATATCGTCGTCGGTAAAGCGGCGGTGGATAGCGAGATCAAGCGCTACCGCAAGAATTGCACAGAGGCACAAAAAGAAGAGATCGTTGCTACCATCAGTGCACATTTCGGATACAATTCTCCCGACGATTTTTACAATGCCATCGGATACGGTGGCTTGATGGTATCAAAGTTTGCAAAACGCTTGCAGGATGAATGCGAGCGTGTGATCAAGCCTGAGGTAGAGCAGATCGTTGAGGTCGAGCCCGTACCGCTCCCGATCGTCAACAAGCCCAAAAACATCAAGTCCGACAGCGGCATCGTCGTAGATGGCGAGGGTGGATGCATGGTCAAGTTTGCCAAGTGCTGTAATCCTTTGCCGGGAGATTCCGTTATCGGCTTTGTTACCAAGGGCTTTGGTATCTCCATTCACAAAATGGATTGTCCCAACGTTGTACAGGGAAGAAAGAACCCCGAAAATAGCTCCCGTTGGAAGGAAGCGCACTGGGAAGGCGCTGTGGAAAACGGCAGAAGCGACAGCATTTACGAGGCTCTGTTGCAGATCTACGTTGATGACCGTATCGGCATGCTGGCAGATATTACAGCCGCTCTTGCGGATATGCGCGTTTCGATCCTGCAGATCAACGTGGCACCTCGCGCCGACTCCACGTACGTAATCAACCTGAAGGTTGGTTGTCGTAATATCGATCATTATAATTCGATCGTCTCCCGCTTGCGCGGCTTGCGTGGTGTTGATAACATCCTGCGCGGATTTTCTTAACAGAAGGAGTAATATCTTATGAAAGCAGTCATTCAACGCGTTGCACACGCATCGGTTGACGTAGATGGAAAAACGGTAGGCAGCTGCGAGAGGGGATATTTGATCCTTCTCGGCGTGGCGCAAGAAGATACCGAGTACGATGCCGAGCTTTTGTGTAAAAAGATTGCCGCTTTGCGCATCTTTCGAGATGAAAACGATAAAATGAATCTTTCTATCCGCGACGTCAACGGGGAAGCACTCGTCATTTCGCAATTCACCTTAATGGCAAATTACCGCCATGGAAACCGCCCCGATTTTTTGGCATCGGCAAAGCCCGAGGAAGCAAACCGCTTGTACGAATACTTTGTTTCGTTGCTTTCGAAGGAACTGCGCCGCGTAGAAAAAGGCATTTTTGGTGCAGATATGAAGGTCAACCTCTTAAACGACGGGCCTGTAACGATCTGCATGGATAGTGAAGTACTAAAAACGAAAAAGTAAGGATTGACTTATGAAACTGATTTTAGACGGTAATATCAATGCGTATTATATTCAAACGCTTTGTATGATCTTTTTCCCGGGTGCAAAATTCGGTGCGCTGGAGCATGAAAATCCGGACGCTCCGGAGATGTATTTGCGCATGAGCGAGCAGACAGACGGCGTTGAAGCATACGTGCGCGTAACGGTAGATGGAAAAACTGCCACTTCGGAAAAATTCTATACCTATACTACCGATTTTGACAACGCAAAAACAGCAAAGCTTGCTTGCGGTGCGGCAGTTATTGCCGCTTGCGGAGAGTTGATGGGATACCGCCCTGCATGGGGAATGCTGACAGGTGTTCGCCCCTCCAAGGTCGCTACCGAGCTTTTGCAGGCAGGAATGAGTAAAACGCGTATCAAGCGCATTTTAACGGGTGAATACTTTGTAATCCCCAAAAAAGCGGCACTTGCTACCGACGTTGCCTTGAACGAGCAAAAGCTGATCGGAACGCCCTCCAAAAAGGATTGCAGTGTGTATATCTCCATTCCTTTTTGTCCGTCCCGTTGCTCGTATTGCTCCTTCGTTTCTTATACGTCGGCAAAGCTGCTCAACTTGATTCCCGATTATCTGATGCATTTGCTGAAGGATCTTGAATTGACCTTTACAAAGATCCGCGAGCTCGGACTTCGCGTATGCACCATTTATATCGGTGGCGGAACACCAACCATTCTGACGGCTGATCAGTTGCGGCTCTTGCTTTCCAAGATCGCTGAGCTGACCGACGTAAACGCATTGGAGGAATATACGTTGGAATCCGGTCGTCCCGATACGATCACAGCAGAAAAAATGCAGGTGGCAAAGGAATACGGCGTTACCCGTGTTTGCGTAAATCCGCAATCTTTAAACGAAACGGTTTTGCAAAGTATTGGACGCTCGCATACGCCACAGGAGTTTTTAAACGCTTACGAGATCGCGCGAAATTCGGGCATTGCCAACATCAATACCGACCTGATCGTCGGTTTGCCGGGGGATTCCTTTAAGACGTTCTCCAATACCTTCGATCAAATCCTTGCCTTGCGTCCCGAAAATATTACGGTACATACCTTTTGTGTCAAAAAAGCCGCCGAAATTTTGCGTCAAGGCAATCGTGTGTATTCCGTTCGCGGCGGTGATGCTGGAAAATGTGTTGATTATTCTCAATTAAAGGCACAACAAGAGCACTATTTACCATATTATATGTATCGACAGAAGAACACCGTAGGCAACTTTGAAAACGTAGGATTTTCTTTGGAGGGCGCAGAAGGTCGCTATAACGTCTATATGATGGAAGAAGTGCATTCGATCTTTGCCTTGGGCGCGGGAGCAGTCTCCAAAATGGTCGATTATCGCCCCTTGGACGGCGGCAAGCCCGTGATCGAACGCTTGTTTTATCCCAAATATCCTTACGAATATTTAAAGGATGAAAGCACAGCCGACAAGATGCTTGCAATGGAGGATTTTTACACCAAACGGGGGCTGTTAGACTGATATCACGTTGTTTTCTGTCAGAAAGGAGCGTGCTGTTATGAAGCATTATTTCGTTCACCCCAATCATGAAGCAGATCTGCGCAGTTTTGTAAGGCGTTGCGACGAGGATTTTGAAAACAGAACCGTTGCGGCTTTGAAAGCTTTGCACGCGGAGTCAATACCGCGATTGCTCGGCTTAACGGGACCTACCTGCGCAGGCAAAACAACGGCGGCGAAAAAGATCACCGATATGTTGAAGGAAAACGGAACGCGCGTTCACGTGATCTCAATCGATGATTTTTATTATGACAAGGAATATCTGCACCAGCGGGTTGCAAACGACCCGAACGTGGAGATCGATTATGATTCCGAAAGCACCATTGATACCGCATTGCTGGAATCTTGCACCAACGATCTTTTAGCGGGTCAAAAGACACAGCTTCCGCGCTTTGATTTTTTGAGTGGAAAGCGTGTAAAAGGGGAGTTGGTATGCCCGCGTGTGGACGATATTTTGCTGTTTGAGGGAATTCAGATCTTATATCCATCCGTCAACGCCATTTTAAATCAAAATCAAACCTATCGCATTTTGTTTATTTGTCCAACCTCATCGATTGTGATAGGGGAAAATGAATTTTTACCGAATGAAATTCGTTTTTGCCGTCGCTTGGTGCGCGATTATTTGCACCGTGGGACCTCGCCGGAGTTTACGGCATATCTTTGGCAAAGCGTGCGCGAAAACGAGGAAAAGAACATTTTTCCGTACGTTTCCAATTGCCATGCAACGATCGACTCTACCATGCCATACGAAATGGGAATGCTCAAGCCTTATCTGGAGCCGCTTTTGAGGCAGATTCCAAGCTCTGATGCATTTTACCAAAAGGCTTGCGAGCTGTTGGAAAGCTTGCAACACGTCGAGCCGATTTCAGCCGACTATCGCACTCAAAACTCACTTTATAAGGAATTTATTTAATGAAAACGATTTTAAAAAACGTAACGCTGTTGCCTGATGAGCGTTTTCAAAGCGTTCCGTATTACGTAACGGTTACCGATCAAAAAATTACGGATATTTCTACCGCATGCCCCGACACAACGGGAGCAGAGATCGTAGAAGGAAATCAAAACTTGTTGATGCCCGCATTTTACAATGCGCATTGCCACGCCGCCATGACGCTGTTTCGCGGTTACGGCGAGGATCTTCCTTTGCAACGCTGGTTAGAGGAGCGCATTTTTCCGGCTGAGGATCGCTTGACCTATCAAAGCGTTTATACCGCCTCTAAATTTGCCATTGCCGAAATGCTTCGTAGCGGTATCGTGTCCTTTTCGGATATGTATATGTTCGAGGATGCGGTTGCCGAAGCCGTGCTGGAGACCGGGATCAAAGCAAATTTGTCGCGTTCTCTCGTATCCTTTGATCCCAACATCGACGTTGCAAGCGATCATCGCTTTGCAGAAGCCCGTGAGCTGGTTGCAAAATATCACAATGCCGGCGATGGAAGATTAAAGATCGATTTTTCGCTTCACGCCGAATATACCAACGTTCCCAAATACGTTGCCGCCATTGGTGCTTATGCCGCTCAAAACGACCTGCGTATGCAGATCCACCTTTCCGAAACCGAAAAAGAGCATTTGGATTGCATCGGTCGCCATCAAAAAACGCCTACGGCGTTCTTCAACGATCTGGGCGTGTTTGATGCACCTACCACAGCGGCGCATTGCGTTTGGGTAAGCGATGAGGATATCGAAATTCTGGCACGCAAGCAGGTCAGCGTGGCACACAATCCAATCAGCAACCTCAAGCTCGGCAGTGGCGTGGTGCCGCTGACCAAAATGCTGGAGGCAGGTGTCAACGTAGCTCTTGGAACCGACGGCGTTGCATCCAATAACCGTTTGGATATTTTGCGCGAGATGCAAACAGCGGCAATTTTGCACAAGGGCATCATGCGCAATCCCGCCTGCACAACGGCTTCTCAAATGCCTGCTCTTGCAACGCAAAACGGTGCTCACGCACAAGGACGTGACGATTGCGGCAAGATCGAGGTCGGTGCACGTGCCGATCTGATCCTTGTAGATCGACATTCCATTCACAATATGCCGTCTTATGACGATTACGCAATGCTCGCTTACAGCGCAGAAAGAAGCGACGTGCGCATGACCATGGCAGACGGACGCATACTTTATCAAAACGGAGCGTATACTTTGATAGATGAGGAACGCCTCCGTTACGAAGCGCAAGAGGTGTTTGCTCATTACTTTGACTAAGTATGAGGTGTAAACATGAGCAAAGGTCCGATTTCGTCCAAAAAAGTGTTTGTTTCCGGCGTCTTTACGCTAACGTTATCTACCATTTTGGTAAAAGTGATCGGACTGTTATATAAAATTCCCATGCTCTCATATCTTGGATCTGAGGGCATGGGTTATTTTCATTCGGCATACGAAATTTACGCGCTGTTTTGCATCATTGCAACTGCAGGATTGCCCGTTGCGCTTTCAGTGCTGATCTCGTCCGCTCTTGCAGATGAGCATACAGGGCAGGTACAGCATATCTGGCGCGTTTCGTTTCGGGTGTTTTTTGCGGTTGGAGCAATCGGAACGGCAATGATGTGGTTGCTTGCTCGCCCGATCTGCGTTTGGATCAAAAGTGACGCGGCGTATGAAAGCATTCTTTCCATTGCTCCCACCGTATTTTTCGTATGTATTTCATCAGCACTCCGCGGCTTTTTTCAAGGTCATCAACGTATGCTTCCAACCGCACTCTCGCAACTGATCGAGGCGCTTGGAAAGCTTATTTTCGGGCTTACGTTTGCGCGATGGGCGTATCTTTCGGGAGCACCGACCCCCACCGTTGCCGCTGCGGCAGGCTGGGGCTTGACACTTGGAACCGCCGTTTCAACGTTTTATTTGATCATTGAAAAGGGCAGAACGAAAGACAAAGAAAAAGCACGGAATGCCATGATACACCCCGTACAAAAAAAGGAGATTTTGCATCGTCTTGCCGCTCTTGCTGTGCCAATGACGCTTGGTGCCTCTATGGTGAGTCTTACCAAGCTGATCGATATGACCATGATCCTGCGCCGCCTGCAAAGCATTGGCTACAGTGAAATTCGAGCCAATGAGGCTTACGGAAGCTATACAACGTTGGCTCTCTCCGTTTTTGCACTCCTGCCAACGCTGTTAAATTCCATCTCGTTACCGTTGGTTCCCATGCTTGCCTCCGCAATTGCAGAACAGAATCGGGAAAAAGAGGGAAGAATGATCGAGCTTTCCTATCGCATCACGGCTTTCTTTGCCATTCCGTCCGCTCTTGTCATTTCGGCGTTTTCACGTCCCATTCTGCTATTGTTGTTTGGAAACGAACCGCAGGCGGTCGAAATCGCCGCTCCGTTACTCTCCGGGCTCGGTGTGTCGGTTTTTCTCTCCTGTATGATCACAGCAACAAACTCTGTTTTGCACGCCTATCGCATTGTAAAACGACCGATCTTTTCCATGCTTGTAGGAAGTATCGTCAAGCTGATCACTGCCTATTTTTTGATCGGCAACTTGCAAGTCGGCTTAATGGGAGCTCCAATCAGCACATTTTTTTGTAATGCGGCAATCGTACTGCTCAATCTTTGGTTCGCAGCGCCGTTTTGCAAGCACATCTCTTATAAAAGGCTCTTTTTGTCTCCGCTTTTGCTCTCGCTTGCCTCGGTGGGAATCGCTTACGGAATCTACCTTTATTTAGAAGGCGCGGTAGGTCAAAATACACTCGTAACCTTGAGCACGTTGGCACTTGCAGGGGGCACTTATCTTTTGTTGGGGTGCTTGTTCGGCGTGTTTGGAGAGGAGGATATTTGTGCTTTGCCGATGGGGGAACGGCTGTGTCGGTTGTTGCACGCCGTTCATTTGTTGTCAAGCAGAAAACAAAATTAAGAAAATGAAACCGAAAGACAAAAAAGTT
The DNA here is from genome assembly GCA_045633385.1 of Eubacteriales bacterium. Classification (GTDB taxonomy): domain Bacteria; phylum Bacillota; class Clostridia; order Oscillospirales; family CAG-272; genus UMGS1865. The sequence continues at coordinate 15,132 of JAZQYE010000003.1, forward strand.
TTGAAAAGCTCTTGCTAAAGTGGCAATAATATGGTAAAATAAAGTATCAGAATTCAGGAGTTATCAGTATGAAAAAATCAGAATGGATCGATTCTGCCGCTAAAAGAGCAGGAATGAGCAAAAAAGAAATGACCCGCGCATACAACGCCTTGGAGGATCGACTGCACGAGGCACTGATCAACGGGGAAGAAGTTCAAATTTCCGGATTTGGTACGTTTGTCGTTCGTCAAAAGCCCTCGCGTATGGGCAGAAACCCCAAGACCAACGAGACGATTGAAATTCATCCCAGCAAGCACGTGGTATTTTTACCCGGAAAAAAGATAAAGGAAAAGATCAATGAGACTTGACAAATTTTTAAAGGTATCCCGTATCATCAAGCGAAGAACTGTAGCAAACGATGCCTGCGATGCAGAGCACGTAATGGTAAACGGCAGACGCGCAAAAGCCTCTTACGACGTAAAAGAAGGAGACGTTTTGGAAATCACCTTTGGTCAGCGTACGCTTAAGGTGCGTGTGCTTGACGTAAAGGAACATATCGCAAAGGCAGACGCTTCAGGGCTTTACGAGGTAATTTCCGAATAGCATATTTTATTTCTTCCACGCATACGATAATATCAAAAAGCGTTGGAGGAAATTTATGAATACCGAGCATACAAAAGCAGATCTCAAAACACATTCCATAAACTTGAGCAACCGCAAGGAAATGCGCATTGACGGTGTGGAGGAGGTTATCAGCTTTGACGAGCAAATGATATCCTTGAACACCCTATGCGGTGCATTGAGTATTGAAGGAAACGGATTGCATATTCAAACACTCAATTTAGAGCAAGGAATCGTACTGCTGGACGGGAAAATAGATGCAGTCGTTTATACCGACAAAGAGCAGGACACAAACGGTGGAAAAAGCGGATTTTTCAAACGCTTGCTTCGATAAATCATGGAGCTTTCTCAGCTTACACTTGCAAAGCTGTGGCTGTACAGCTTTTGGTTGGGCGGATTTTGCGGCATTCTGTACGATCTTTTTCAAATCCTGCCGTTTTTCAAGCCCTCCAACACACCTCCGCCTTGGTTTGGACGCGTTTTAAACCTGCAATTAAAATTCTTGCGTGCCCCCAAGCACAAAAAGTGTGCGTTTTTTCACCGCGCATTGCAAATTGCGTTTGACGTGCTGTTTTGCTTGGTCTGCACGGTTTTAATGATCTTACTGATCTATCAAATGAACAACGGTAAATTTCGGTTTGCCGTATTGCTGTATGCCACCACGGGATTTGTGTGTTACCGTGTAACGGCTTCGCGCGCCGTTTGTTGCATACTGACTTGGATCCTCTTTATTTTGCAGGCGATCGTGCGCTACGTTGTGTTTTTTGCCTTGTTACCGCTTCGCGCGCTTTGGCGCATCTGCCGCTCTTTGGCGGTTGCGTTGTATATAAAACTCAAAGCCCGTGCCTTGCACCGTCAACGCTTGCGCTACACCAAAAAGCTACCAAGTCAGGTAGCGTGCAATGCTCGTTATCTGACGTTTCAGCCGCAGACAAAAAATAAAGGATATAAAAAAAAGAAGGAGCAAATTCGTGGAGCAAAAAAAGCAATTTAGTTTAAGCCTCTTAATGCGCGTTTTTCTTGTTTTGATCGTGCTGATCTCCCTTGGGGTTTGCGCCAACAGCATCATGCGCTACAATCAACTGAATCAAGAGGCCGCCGAATTGGAGCAGGCACTCCTGGAGCTCCGTGAGGCGCGTGACGAGTTGATTGCCGATTTAGGCTCCGCCGAGGAACTGCAACAGCTTCTGCAGGATTATGAAGCATGTCAAGAGCTCATTTCCACGGGAACACCGACCGCAGACGTCCTGGAAGCTTATCAAGAGCAAATGGAACGCATTCGAACACTTTTGAACAATTCCAAAAACAAAAGCTACATCGTAAAAATTGCAAAAGAGGAGCTTGGACTCTATTTTGCCGACGAAGAGATATTTTATAACGACATCAATCATTGAAAGAGAACATTATGGCAGATAAAAAGAATGAAGGAAACAAAATAATCGCACAAAACAAAAAAGCCTATCACGACTATTTTGTAGAAGAAAAATACGAGGCGGGCATCTCCTTGGCAGGTACCGAGGTCAAAAGCATTCGCGGCGGCGGTGTAAATTTAAAGGACTCTTACTGCTCCTTTGAAAAGGGCGAGATCTTTGCCGTTGGAATGCGTATCAGCCCCTACGAGCAGGGCAACATATTTAACACCGATCCCATGCGCGATAAAAAGCTGTTGATGCATAAGCGCGAAATTATGAAGCTGCAGGGCTTGGTACAACAAAAGGGCTACACCATCGTACCGCTCTCCTTGTATTTTTCGGGTAGTCACGTAAAAGTAGAGCTTGGGCTTTGCCGCGGTAAAAAGCTGTATGATAAGCGCGAAAGTGATGCAAAGCGTCAGGCAGACCGCGATATTGACCGCCACATGAAGGACAAAAATCATCAGGACTGAGGAAACGAAATGAATACCAAACAAACCTTGTATCTCTTTTTCGATTACGACAATACCGTTTGTGTCAAAGGCGTCGTTTCACAGCAAACGATCCAAGCCATGCAAGCGGCGCACAACGCAGGGCACAAGC
>JAZQYE010000004.1:0-3493 GCA_045633385.1 Eubacteriales bacterium
ACAGAACGACATGGCTACATCCGACTTCCCCGCAACAACGTTTGGAAAATTCGCAATCCACGTGGCATACGTGGAAATGCCGTATTGAGGCGGAAATACCAAGCGGTCAACACTCGCTCCGCTTTCGGCATCAAATCGATCGGGGGCAACCAAATCGGGATGCGTGCCGTAAACCAAGGCAGTTTCTTTAAAGTCTGCATGACCTCCGCCGGTGCCCGTCTCGGCAAATCGTTCCAGCGTTTGCAAATCCTCCTCCGTTAGCATCGAGAAGTATTCGGGGTCCTTTTTTGCCGCCTCCAAAACGTTTTTGGGATCCAGCTGATTGGCAAAATCGTACGCCTTACAGCTCATTACAATGTAGTCCTTTTTTTGATAAAGGTGCATACGGGTAAAAAGCCCCAGCAAGGAGCTGTTGCCGCCGTGAGAGGAGCAGATCAAAATTTTGGTAAAGCCGTTTCGCGCAATCTCGTCGCACAACTCCTCTAAAACGGTGAGCATGGTTTGAGGATTCATTCCGATAAAGCCGTGCTTTTTCGTTTTGGAGGGGTTCTCAAAAATATGCGCCGAGGAAACGTCCCCCAGCCACATTGTCGTCGGGAACATCATAACGTCTGCCTTTTCGGCGGCGAGCTCCACAATGCGATCGCCCTTGATGGAGTCGGTTCCAACCGGCAAATGCTGCCCGTGCTTTTCCAGGCATCCCAACGTCATAACGCACAGTCCGCCGGAGCGCTTGATCGCACCTTCAAACTCTTCTTCTCTCAAAAACTCCCATTTCATAATTTGTTCCTCCTGTTGTGCGCAACGCATGCCGCCGTCAAGCGGTTTTGCCTGCGCTTTTTTCCTTATCATGATACCACAAACCAAGGATCATGTCAAGAATGAAATATATTTTTCTACCATCACTTGAAAGTGATGCTAAACTGTGCTATAATGTAAAAAACGGAGGTGATACAATGGAACTGTTACAGTTAAAATATTTTTCAGAAGCCGCTAAAAGTCAGAATTTTTCCAAAACGGCAGAAAAATTCACCGTTCCGCCGTCTGCCATCTCGCAAAGCATCCGCCGCTTGGAAAACGAGCTTGGCACCCCTTTGTTTGACCGCAGTGCCAACCGCTTGCACCTCAACGCCGACGGTGCGCGCTTTTATGAAAGCGTTACGGCGGCATTGGAGCTGTTGGAAACGGCAAAAAAGCAGATCCGCACGGATAATACTGTCAAAATGCTGAATATTTGCGTCAATTGCAATCGCCGCATCGTAATGCAGGCAATGGAACGCTTTAAAGCCGAGTACCCGGACGTTACGGTGTGCACGGTGCACTTTGGCACCCCTGCCGAGGCGTATGACCTTGTGATTACAAGTGACCCCTCAACCTTTTCCGACTATCGGAACAAGGATCTGCTCACTGAGCAGATCGCCCTTGCCGTACACCGCTCGCATCGGCTGGCAAAGCAGAAGGAGTCCTTGCTGTCGGAGCTTGCCGCCGAGCCGTTTATTACCCTGCGCCACGGGGGTGAATTCTACAAAATGACGGAGGAAATCTGCCGCAAGGCAGGCTTTTCTCCTCGCGTAGCCATCGAAACGGACGACCCGTTCTATTTGCGCAAATGCGTGGAGCTTGGACTTGGCATCAGCTTTGTACCCGTTTTTTCATGGGCGGGACAGTTTTCAAATGACGTGTCTCTCATCCCCTTGGAGGCACACTCGCGTACCACCTACGTTTGCACCCCCAAAAGCTCCCCCTCGCAAGCACCCGTGCGCCGCTTGATTGAGATTTTGGAGGCTTCCGTTGCCGAACAGCAGTAAAATACCATCATGTCATGACCACCAGCCGTGCCGGTGGCTTGCACAAGCCCCCTTGGGGCATTTCACACGCTGAGCCTATAGGCTCGTCGAATTATCCGCCACTTACGGGAGTTGCCCCACTGCCACAGATGTGGCTACTGTTTTCAGCCTCCCTTGTGTAAAGGGAGGTGGCACGGCTTGCCGTGACGGAGGGATTGTTTTTCTGATTTCGCACAAGTACAACCCCTCAGTCCCTTGTCGCTTGCGACATTTGACAGCATCCCCTTACACAGGGGAGCCTACCGCTGCGGCGGAAACTGTGCAAAGCTAAAGCTTTTTGGAACCACCAGCACTGCTGGTGGTTTTCAGGATACAAAAACGGGACACCTCATTTTCGCAAAACGAATGTGAGGTGTCCTGTTTTATACATAGGAAAGGGACTGTCTCAAACGCTTTTTATCGCATTTGAGGCAGTCCCCGATTTTGTTATGGAGCTAATACCAAGTAATCCACAAACCGATCGGCTTTAGTTATACTTGATCTTCGCCGTTCTTTTCAGAAGCTTCCTCAATTACTGCGGAATTCACTTCTGCATTCTTTTTCGGAAACAGATCTGCAAAGGTCTTCTTTTTGATGACAAACCAGAAGATTGCAAATCCGCCGATGCCGAGGATCAGAATTACACCGATAACGATGATGATCACAATTCCTGCGCTCGAGCCGCCACCCTCGTTTGTATCATTGACACCGATAACGGCGTACTTGGAGAAGTGATCGGTCTCGAAGGAAATCGAACCGTCTGCGTTAACAGTTGTTGTGCATTCCTCAAAGCTTCCGTCCTCTGCAACGTAAACGACCTTTATACGATCGTACTCACCCGTGATTGCGGGAAGCGTTACCACCAGCTTGCCGTTGGGTTGAGCCTTGCCACCGTCAAGGGTAAGGGTAAGATCGTAATAAGCCAAAACGTTCGCCGTTGCATTCAAATGCACGTTAATCGCACTGAGAGTATCCTCGGAGAGCTCCGATGTGGGAAGCTCAACAACACCGAGAACGGTTCCTGCAAGGAGTGTTGCGTTACTACCGTTGGGAAGCGTGACGGTAACGCCCATCTGCTCGTTTTTGATCTCATCAACCGTGGTGTCGCCTTCGTTGCCATGATTCATTGCATAAGCGCATACATCGCAGGCACCGTTTTGATCGCCGTCGGTATGAGCGGAACGATCCAGAATTTGACTGTCACAGCCGATACAGATGTGCCAATGGTGCGTTTCATCCTTCGACCATTCGGTGCTCGGCGTATGGGTAACGTGTCCCGTTGCAGGCTCAATCACGTATCCGCACGTAGTACAGCTCTGAGGATCGGTTTCGGTTGCCGCCGCTCCGGGAGTATGCTCTGCCTCGTCCTTCTTGTCACCGCAAGAACATTCGTGCCAGTGCTTGGTTTCGGTCGTTGACCACTCCGAGCTATGGTTGTGTGCGAGGGTAGTACCGTATGCGGTGTTACAGGTGGAACAGATCGCCTTTTCGGTGCAGGTTGCATTGCCGCCTGCGCAATTGTCGGCCTCCTTGTGGTTTGCATTGCGCGAGCAAGTTCTCGAATGCGTTCCGTTGCCGTTCGACGTCCACGTGCCAAAGCTGTGATCGTCGTTCGTTGCAATGGTCAGCTCTGCCGCGGTCTTGACGTTCTTATTCTCGTCAAAGAG
>JAZQYE010000005.1:0-13140 GCA_045633385.1 Eubacteriales bacterium
CCAAACAGCGTTGGCGGCTCGGTTTGTGGGAGCAATAAGAACAGATAACAGCAATCCAAAGAATCGCTGATGCGATAGACCGTAAATGGCTCGGCAGAGGACAGATGCCCCCGAAACAGCGCGGCGTTATCGGAGACGGAATGAAGCTTTTCAGCAAACGACGGCGTGTTCAGTTCATTTAAGGGGACAGAGAAGGTATTGACGTGCATTTTTTCCAATACCTTACAAAAATAGGAAAGTTCGCGTTCAAAATGCATAATCGTTTCCTTTCGGGCAGGCACAAAAAGCGTGCCGAATTTTCTGCTTTTTTGGGAATGCAAAGGCTTATTTTACCTATTATATTTATTATAACACGTTTTTTGTCAAAAATCAACGAATAAGTTTGAAAAAAATGAAAAAAATACAAATGCACATTAAAAAAATACTCACACAAAACGCCGATCATCATTTATACTATTGCTGATGGGCAGAGAGCGACTCTGCTGTCAAATAAAAGAAAAGAGGACGACAAAATGAAAAAAGCACCCCAGCTTGATGCAAATGGCAAGCGCAAGTTTGGCATACGCGACAAGGTCGCATATGCTGCCGGTGACCTCGGCTGTAACATGAGCTTTTCCTTGAAGGGTACCGTTCAAACCTTCTGGCTCGTGTTTATGATGCTGGAGACCGGTCTTCTCTCCGCACTTCTTCTGGTTGTTCAAATTTGGGACGCCGTCAACGATCCGCTGATTGGCTCCTTGATCGACCGCGATAGAAGAAAGTACAAAATGGGTAAGTTCAAAACGTACATTTTTATTGGTGCGTGCGGACTTTTGATCGGCGGCGCGGCAGTATTCCTTCCGTTCCCTAAGGCTCCCGTAGTTGTTAAGGCTGTTCTGTTCATTTTGGGTTATATTGTTTGGGATGCGTTCTATACCATTGCAAACGTTCCCTACGGCTCTATGCTTTCCGTTATTACGGAGGACGTAGGCGAGAGAGCACAGCTTTCTACTTGGAGATCAATCGGTTCCATGGTTGGTAATCTTCTTCCCAACATTCTTCTTCCTATGCTGATCTGGCAAAAGGTCACTTACGACGGAACGACCGATTTCTTGGGCTTGATCGAAATTCCCGAGGGTGCAGAAGAAATGTTCAGCCCCGATAAGTTCCACACCAATCCTGTTACCGGAGATGCGTACGTTGCAGGCGATGCTGTTTTGAGCCCTTTGACGGGTAAGCAGCTTGAAGTTCTGCTTGGCGAGAGAGTTTTCTGGGCAGCACTCGTTATGGGTGTAATCGGCTTTATCTCCTTTATGCTCATGCTCAAGTTGAGCACTGTTCGCGTGGATGAGAACACGGTAAAGACCAGTGAGAGCAACGAAAAGTTCAACGTTCTCAAGGCGTTTGGTAAGTTTATGAAGAACCGTCCCGCCGTTGGTGCAACCGTTGCCGCTATGGGTATGTTCCTCGGTATGAACGCCGCAACCACCGCAACCACTATTATGTTTGCAACCTACTTTAATATGGCATCCTTGTCCGGACTTGTACAAATGATCGGATTTTTGCCTATGTTCCTCTTTATGCCCTTTATTACCAAAATCGTTAAGAAATACGGTAAAAAAGAGGCTTCCGTATTCGGTACCATCGTGTCTCTTGTCGGTGGTGCGTTTATGCTCATTTTCCCGATGATCGAGAGTGTCAATATCGCGTTGATCGTTTATTTGATCGGTCTTGTCATTTTCGGTGTTGGTATGGGTGTTTATACCTGCGTATCCTGGGCAATGATGGGCGATGCTATCGATTACAACGAATGGAAATTCGGTACGCGTGAGGAGGGTACGGTTTATTCTCTGCACTCCTTCTTCCGTAAGCTGGCACAAGGCGTTGGCCCCTCTGTCGTTTTGCTGATTATGGGTCTCTTGGGCTACGTTTCTAAGTACGGAACGATTGGTCAAACCCAGCAGACTGCACACAATATGTGCTGGCTCGTTGCAGGTCTGTATCTCTTTAGTGCTGTTATGCAGTTTGTTGGTCTTGCGTTGATCTACAACCTTGATAAGAAGACGCTTGATCAAATGAACAGCGAACTTGCGGCTCGCAAGGCTGAAGCAACTGTCGAGGCAGGAGCCGAGGACGCGCAAGCGTAATTTTTCTCGTACCTTTCCGGTGTCCGACTGCAATCAACGGTCGGACACCGATTTGAGGTTTATCAGGTGATGAAATAATTAGATACGTAACAAGTTTGAAAGGAAATAATACCGTGAGAAATATTTTGAATTGGAATCAGAATTGGTTGTTTGTAAAGGACACCACCGATATTACCCTGCGTGAGGGCGAGACCGTTAATCTTCCTCATACCTGGAATGCAATTGACGGTCAGGACGGCGGAAACGATTACTTCCGCGGCTCGTGCCTGTACGTCAAGACCTTGAATAAGAGCGAGCTTCCCGAGGCAGACCTCTATTATTTGGAGCTGCGCGGTGCAAACTCCTCCGCTGACGTTTACGTAGGCGGCGAAAAGCTTGCTCATCACGACGGCGGTTACTCCACCTGGCGTGTAAACCTGACCGACAAGCTGACCGATGCTACCGAAATTGCGGTCGTTGTAGATAACGCCCCCAACAATACCGTATATCCCCAAATGGCAGACTTTACCTTTTACGGTGGCTTGTACCGTGACGTAAACCTGATTGCCGTTAACAAGACGCACTTCGATCTCGATTACTACGGCGGTAACGGATTGATGATCACTCCCGCAATTGAAGGGAAGGATGCAAAAGTCGAGGTTGAGGTGTTTGTAAAGAACCTCGGCGCAAATCAAAAGCTGGTTTACACCATTTACGACAAGGAAGAGAACGAGCTTGACAAAATTGAAAGCACCGAGACCAAGGTATGCTTTGATATCAAAAACGTGCACCTGTGGCACGGTCGCCGCGATCCGTACCTCTACTGCTGTGAGGTAGAGATCGTTGAGAACGGCGAGGTGCTGGACAACGTATGCAATCGCTTTGGTTGCCGTTCCTTCAAGGTTGATCCCAACAACGGCTTTATCCTCAACGGTGAGGAGTACCCCCTGCGCGGCGTATCCCGCCATCAGGACAGACTTGGCGTCGGTAACGCATTGCTCCCCGAGCATCACGCCGAGGATATTGAGCTGATTTGTGAGGTTGGTGCAAACACCATTCGCTTGGCGCACTATCAGCACGATCAGTATTTCTACGATCTGTGTGACGAAAAGGGCCTTGTGATCTGGGCAGAGATCCCCTATATCTCCAAGCACATGCCCGGCGGACGCGAGAACACCATTTCGCAAATGAAGGAGCTGATCACGCAGAATTACAACCATGCGTCCATTTGTGTTTGGGGCCTTTCCAACGAGATCTCCATCGGCGGCTCCGACGAGGATCTTTTGGAGAACCATCGCATTCTCAACGATCTGGTTCATGAGATGGATAAGACCAGACTGACCACCATTGCAGCCGTTTCGATGTGCAAGATGGATGATCCCTATATTCAAATTCCCGATCTCGTTTCCTACAACCACTACTTTGGCTGGTACGGCGGCGATACGAGCATGAACGGCCCGTGGTTTGATAAGTTCCACGAGACCCACCCCAATATTCCGATCGGTATCAGCGAATATGGCTGTGAGGCACTCAATTGGCATACCAGCGATCCCAAGCAGGGCGACTATACCGAGGAGTATCAGGCATTCTATCATGAGGAGCTGATCAAGCAGCTGTTCAGCCGTAAGTACATTTGGGCAACCCACGTTTGGAATATGTTCGACTTTGGCGCCGATGCAAGAGCAGAGGGCGGCGAGAACGGGCAAAACCACAAGGGCTTGATCACCATGGACCGCAAGTACAAAAAGGATGCCTTTTACGCATACAAGGCATGGCTTTCGGACGATCCGTTCGTGCATCTGTGCGGCAAGCGTTATATTGACCGCGTAGAGGACGTGACAAAGGTGACCGTTTATTCCAATCTTCCCGAGGTGGAGCTCTTTGTCAACGGCGAGAGCCTTGGCAAAAAGAGTGCTGCAGACCATTTCTTCTACTTTGACGTTCCCAACGTAGGTGAGAGTGTGATCGTTGCCAAGGCGGGTGAGCTTACCGACGAGGGTAAGATCCGCAAGGTTGCAGAGAGAAACATGGACTACGTCCTGAAGGAGGTAGGCGCAGTTCTTAACTGGTTTGACGTGGTTGAGATCGAGGGCAGATACTCTCTTAACGATACGATTGCCGATATCATGAAGTCTAAGCGCGGTAAGCTGTGGCTGATCTCTATGGGACTTAAGCTCAAAAAGAAGATGAGTGCCAACAAAAAGAACAGCAAGGACAAAAAGACTGGCGGCTTTGACGTTGAGGTAAAGGCTGACAGCGGCTTGATGGATATGATGGGCGGCTTTACCGTTTTGCGCCTTTCCAGCATGATGGGTATGATGAACATCTCCTTCACCAAGGAAGAGCTTCTCAAGATCAACAAGAAACTGAACAGAATTAAAAAACCGAAGAATTGATCCGAGGAATTCAAAAAAGGGGAGTCAAATGCGTTGGCGTTTGACTCCCCCGTTTGTTGATATTGGAATATGAAGGTATGGGAAAAGCGGTCTTTTTTTCAAAATGCTGTTGACAAGCGACCAAAAAGGGAGTATAATGGAGTTAACGGCAGAATGCTGTCGAAAACTGTGTAAAAAGGAGATCGCTATGAAGAATTTTTTTCCGGAATTTAAAAAATTTATCACCCGCGGCAACGTGGTTGATATGTCCGTCGGTGTTATCGTCGGCGGCGCGTTTACCGCAATCGTCAACGGACTGAGTAATTTTATCCTCAAGCCCATAACCAACTGGCTGTTGGCACTTGTGTTTGGTAAGGATTCGCTTTCCGAGGTCTATACCTTTTTGACCAAGGTGGAAGTTTCCTCCGATATTCTTGATGCCGAGGGCAACGTCATCGGAACCGAAATGGTACCCGACCTGACACAGTCCATTTACATCGATTGGGGTTCTTTTATCAACTCCATCATCAATTTCTTCCTGATCGCATTCGTTTTGTTTACGTTGGTCAAGGTGATAAACGAGCTGCGTGAGGGACAGGATGCTTTGGAGGATCGTATCAAAAGGGGTAGGCCCTCTAAGGAAGAGCGCAAGGAGTTGCGTGCGCAGGGTATCAAGCTGCGCGATAAGGCTGCCGTAAGTGCATATCTTTCCGAAAAGAAGCGTATTGCCGACGAGGAAGCCGCTAAAAAAGCAGCAGAAGAAGCAGAAAAGGCAAGACTTGAGCGTGAGGCAAATCCTACTGCAGAGGATCTGCTCAAAAAGATCCTTGCCGAGGCAGAAAAGCAGAACGACATTCCACGCAGCATTCGCCGTTATCGTGCGCCGCGCCGTATGCACCGCTATTGATCTTGGATGATCGAAAAGGAATGGTAACGTGAGAAAATTTCAAAACCCATTGGCAACGTTTGATGCGCCAGACCCGTTTATGACCTATGACGGTGCAACGGGGTACTATTACGCGCTGTTTACAAGGCACGACCGATTGGAAATCTTTCGCAGCCGTCACGCAGGTGACGTTTTGCGCGAGGGGGAATCAAAGGTCATTTACACGCCAAACGGCGAGCGTGACGGCATTTGGGGCGATATCTGGGCGCCCGAAATGCACAAGGGAACGAACGGAAAATGGTATGTTTATACCAGCGGTCGCAAGCAAGCGGAGCGAGGCGAAAAGCGCTTGTTCATTATGGAATCGCTGAGCGACGATCCGTTTGGAGAGTGGCAGTTCAAATGCAAACCGAGCCCCGACGTGTTTTCAATCGATCCTACGGTCTTTACCCATACGGACAGAAAGCAGTACATTTGCTATTCGGAGGTGGATGGGCAACAGATCTTGGTCATTCGTGAAATGCTCAATCCCTATACGTTTGGCGAAAAGTGTGCCGTAATTGCAAAAGCAGAGTACGATTGGGAGCTTGTTCCGCCGTACGTAGGGAAAGCCGCTATCAACGAGGGCGCATTCTTTGTCAAACAAAACGAGCGGTTGTATATCATCTACTCGGGTAACGGCTGTTGGAGCGACCATTATTGCCTGGGCGTGTTGGAGTACGTGGGCGGTGATCTTTGTACGGCAGAGGCATGGAAGAAGCACGACAAGCCGCTGTTCACTTACGGAAACGGCGTTTACGGACCGGGACACGCGTCCTTTTTCCGCTCTCCCGACGGTAGCGAGCTTTGGTGCGCGTACCACGCCATGCAGGAGCATAATGAAACGGTCAGCGCCGCAAGACGAGTTTTTAACATTCAAAAGGTCGAGATTGACCAAAACGATTATCCCGTAATGAAGGCGCCCGTTGGCTTTGGTGTGGATATCACGCCTCCTGCGGGGGAAATAGACTGAAAACAGGGGCTGAGTCAAAAGTTTTTGACTCAGCCCCTGCATTTTATATCTTATTCAATTTCATGTAGTGCGGCGCCGATCACTGTGCCGAACTGTGCGTTTTCGGGAATGATGAAGCGTACGCCAAAATTGTCGCCAAGGGATTCAAATACGTGGCGAATGGGCGCAATGGTGGTCAAGTTGCCGATGAGGACGATGTCGCTCAAATGGTGCGCACGTGCCGCAAAAATAGCAAGCATGGCAACTGTTTCGGCAACCAGATTGGTGATGCCCAGCGCAAGATCTGCAGAGGTAGCAATATCCGATACCTTGCCAAAGTTGGCGGCGGTGAGCTCCTCATTGATGCCGAGATAGGTGTGATTTTGGGAAATATCCTTGATGCGCAGATCTACGTTTGCAAGATCTCCCTCCGTGGCAAGCTGCTCGATGTGCTCAACTGTATCTACGCCGATGAGCTTGCGAGAGAGCCCGATCAACGTGCCGCCGCCAACGCCCGTGCCGCCCAGGTATTGAATGTCGTATTTGCCATTGACCAGCTTTGCATGGTTGAGTGCGGTACCCGTTCCCATGCTCACCACGATTGCTTCGTCCAATCCCGAAAGATACAAGCCGCCAATGCCGCTGCTTGCAAACTCGGGAACGGTGTGGCAGGGAAGGTTATAAATGCCGCTCTTGACGCGCGCCGATCCTGCACCCGTCATCAAAATGCGATCGATGTCGTTCAGCTCCAACTCGTTCTCGCAGGTAAACTTTCCAAATGCGCCGTATATGGAGGTCAAGGGGTCGGTCGCGCGCACGAATTGCGGTGCGATCAGCTCCTTGTTTCCGCTTTTATCCTTGCGGAAGCCAACGATTTTGGTCGTTGTTCCACCAACGTCAATGCCAATTACGGTTCTGTTCATGTCTTTTTCGATCCTTTCCTGACTTTCTCTGAAAATATTATATCATTTACTTGTAAAAAATGCAAGATTATGTTATAATATTTTTAAAGAAATTTTGTAAGGACAGAAAGTGAGGCAGGTCAAGTGGCTTTTGATGCCGGTATGTTGGCGTGTGTAATTGCCGAGGTGCGCGAAAAATCCCTCGGTGCAAGAATTGAAAAGGTCTTCCAGCCCGAACGCGACGAGATCGTTTTGCAAATGCGAAGTCTGGAGGGCGGTAAGCGGCTTGTGATCAATGCGGGCTCCTCCAATCCTCGATTCGGCTTTACCAACGAGCAAAAGGAAAACCCCGCAACTCCCCCCATGCTATGTATGCTGTTGCGCAAGCATTTGCAGGGCGCAAAGCTGACCGATGTGCGCCAGGAGGGCTTTGAGCGTGTGGTAACGCTTGAGTTTGAGGGACGCGACGAAATGGGCTTTGACTGCCGCCGTTATCTGATTTGCGAGATCATGGGCAAGTACAGCAATCTGGTATTTGCAAACGATCAAAAAAAGATCGTTGCCGCATTGCATACGGTGGATTTTTCCACCTCCAGCCTGCGCCAAGTCCTGCCCGGAATGACCTACGAGCTCCCCCCTGCGCAAGCAAAGCGCGATCCGCTCACCGTCGAGCAAGAGGAATTTTTGCAGATGATGGTAGAGGGAGGAGCAGATCGTCCTGCCGATAAGTGGATCGGTGCAAGCTTTCTCGGTATCTCTGCGGCGGTAGCACGTGAGATCGCATACCGAGCCTCGGGCGCGAGTGATACCTCGTTGGGGCTTTGCCGCCCCACGCGCTTGTGGGAGTCCTTTTGTGAGGTGACCGAAGCCATTCGCTCCTCATGCTATACGCCATGCATGATCCTGCAAGGCGGAAAGCCCGTAGAGTATGCGTTTTGCCATTTGACGCATTATGGAAGCGATTTTGAACTGCGCGAATATGTCAGCGCGGGCGAGCTGTTAGATGACTTTTTCCATACCCGTGACCGCGAAAATCATATCCGTCAGCGCGCATCCGATATCTTACGGATTCTGACTGCCGCCGATGCACGCTTGCGTAAAAAGCTGGAGCTTCAGCGCGGCGAGCTTGCCGATTGCGAAAAGGGTGAGGAATACAAAAAATATGCCGATCTGATCACGGCAAATCTGTATCAGCTTTCGTACGGGATGACGCGCGCAGAGTTGACCGATTACAGCGATTACCGCGAGGACGGTAGCTTTGGCGTGTGTACGGTAGAGCTGAACGGGCGGCTGTCTCCCTCTGCCAACGCACAAACATACTACAAAAAATACAACAAATCCAAGACCGCACGTGTAGAGCTGACACGGCAAATTGCGTTGGGTGAGAGTGAGCTGACCTACATCGACACGGTTTTTGATGCTTTGACGCACGCCGAAACCGCCGCCGACCTTGCCGAGATCCGTGACGAGCTCTTCCGCTCGGGTTATGCCTCTCGCATGAAGCATTACGCCGCATCCAAAAAGCAATCTGCTCCCACGGTAGCGGAATTTCGCACCTCGGGCGGCTACCGCGTGCTGTGCGGCAAGAACAATTTGCAAAACGAATATATTACGCATAAGGTTGCCGGAAAGAACGATTACTGGTTCCACGTTAAAAATCTGCCCGGCTCGCATACGGTCATGCTGACGGGTGGGGACGATCCGCCTGCCGAAAACTTTACCGAGGCGGCAGAGATCGCGGCGTTCTTCTCCAAGGGCGCGGATGGCGAGAACGTAGAGGTCGATTATACCCTCGTTCGCAACGTCAAAAAGCCGCCTGCAGGCAAGCCGGGACTCGTTATTTACCATACCAATTGGTCTTGCTTCGTTACGCCAAATGCCGAAAAGATCAAGCAGATGCGTCTAAAATGATTTTTTAACTCCATACAAAACTTGAAAGGAGAGTAATCACGATGTATGATATCGGAATTGTTGGCGGCGGTCCTGCCGGCATGACGGCGGCACTCTACGCGGCTCGCGCGGGCAAGCGTGTTGTTCTGTTTGAGGGTGAGTCGCTCGGAGGACAGATCCTGCCAACGCGCAAGATAGAGAATTACCCCGCACTCCCCGACGTGGACGGCTATACCTTTGCCGACGGATTGACCAAGCAGATCACCGCGCAGGGCGTGGAGATCGTTTATGCAAAGGCGACGGGCGTAAAGAGGGAAGAGGATGGATTTTTGATATACGCAGGCGAAAAAACGCATTTTTGCAGTGCTGTGATCCTTGCAACGGGACTCAAGCATCGACGTTTGGAGATCAAGGGGGAGGTTGAGCTGATCGGGCGCGGCATCTCGTTTTGCGCGACTTGTGACGGGATGTTCTTCCGCAAAAAGGAGGTTGCTGTCGTTGGCGGTGGCAACACCGCCGTGCAGGATGCGTTGGTGCTGTCGGAGTATTGCTCCAAGGTTTATCTCATTCACCGCCGTGCCGAGCTGCGTGCCGAAAAACAGCTTGCAGAGCGGATGATGGAGCGCGAGAACGTTGAATTTGTTGCCGATAGCGTGATCGAGGAGATCGAGGGAGACACTATGCTCCGCTCACTGACCTTACGCAACGTGCAAACGGGAGCGGTGCAGTATCTGCCTGTTTCGGGACTTTTTGAAGCAATTGGACAGCTTCCGCAAAACGAGCAGTTTGCCGACTTGGTCGAGCTGGATGCCGACGGTTATGTTATCACGGATGCCGATTGTGCCACCTCGTGCGCCGGTGTATTCGCCGCAGGCGACGCCTGCCGCAAGCAGGTGCGTCAGTTGACTACCGCCGTTGCCGACGGAACGGTCGCCGCACTTTCTGCCGTGGCGTTTCTGAATCAATAACGGCAATAAAAAAGAATGAACCGAACCTTGCAGATGAGCAAGTCGTTTGGTTCATTCTTTTTATTGTTTATTGTCGCATCAGCTTTTGATACCAAGAATTGAGTAGCTTTTGGATCAGTTGATCTGCTTTTTCAAATAACATGTCGAGCTTGATCAAGCGGAACAGCAACTGTCTGATCTTGTCGATCAGTACAGCAATCAAAAAGGTTGCAAGCACTACTCCGACGATAAACAGGGCGAGTTGCGCCACGCCGTATCCGTTCGTTAGCTTTTGAAGATAGGGCATAAGATTTTTTTGCACCAGGGAATGATCTTGCATCAAATATACCGAAAACGCCGAGGTGGAAAAGAAGTTAATAAAGGGCGCGAGGTGCGTTCGGATATTGAGCTTTGCAAAGATGCAGAATAAGGCGATCGCCATTAAAACGATGGTGGGGGAAACGTAAGAGAGCAGCATATTTGCATATTGGTTAAGGATGGTGTGATTGATAAAGTGAAATCCGATCTTAAAAAAGCAAGAGAGCGCATACGCCGACGCGGCAAGAATAAGCCACGTTTTTTTGGAAAATCTGTTTGGCAGGTCTATCTTTTTCATAATCGCTCCCACGGTATATACCAAGGCGAACCAAAACGGGGTGTAGCCCTGCTTTAAAACGAACGGGTCGTATTTGATAGAGAACAGCGAGAACAGCGCAAGCACGAGGGAAAAGAGAAACAGATGCTTGCCGTTGGCACGATCTACAAACAAGTTGAGGAACGGGGTCAGGAGGAAGAGTGCAACGTAACAGCTCAAAAACCAATATTGCTTACTGCGTACGGGGGTAAATGCAGCCAACAGCGTTTTTGAGTCAACGAGTTGAGGTTGAAAAAAACGGAACAGCAGGCAAATGAGCACGCTGTAAAAAAAGGCTGTGGCATACAGTGAGAGCAGGTTTTTGATACGCGGATAATGCTTGGTACCGCGATAACCGACAAAGCCGGAGATCAGAATAAAGCAATTTACGGCTGGATAAGCCAATATCTCCAAAGCCCAAGTCAAGCTGAAAACATCGGGTGCAGAGGCACTTTTCAAAATTCCGCCATGCCCTAAAACATGCAGCAGAACTACACCTATCATCGAAATGATCCTCAGCAAATCAATACCGTAGTTGCGAGAAGAACTCATAAGGTCGATCCTTTCATCGTTTTCGTTTCAATCAATCTATCTATTTCAATACCAAAATTATAACATATTTGTTTTGCAATGTCAATATCGAAGTGGGAACATTTGCCCTGATGGAAAAATAAAAGGGGAAAGCACTTTGAAAATGAATTCCTATTTGATGCTCGATTTGTAATTTCCCAAAAAGTCAAATTTTTCAGTATAATCCCCCTTGTTTTGCAGATACTAACATCACAAATCTGTAAAACAAGGAGATTTTTTATATAAATGAAAGCCACAGGAATTGTTCGTAGAATTGACGATCTTGGACGTGTTGTAATCCCAAAGGAGATCAGAAGGACGATGCGTATCCGCGAGGGAGACCCGACACTGACAACGTTGACAAACGTCGATAGATTCTGCTTTGCAATGCTTGAAATGTCAAAAAGGATGGGTGCAAATTGTACAAAGTGACGGAAAAGTATGAACAAATCTTGTTGAACGGTGCGTATCTATGAGGGGTAAAATCGAAAATTTTAGGAAAACTCGCTCTCAGTAAGCACATCTAATCTTGTCTTAAAACTCAAATTTAATCTGTATTGAACGCAAAAAAGCGTGTATCAGAGCTTAACACAAACCGTGTTTTGTTCTTGATGCACGCTTTTTCTTTTACACGAGCTTTGGAAAAAGAAAGGAGAAAATTTTATGAAACAAACAAAAATTTTACATCCGTTTATGGATCATCTTAAAAAAGCAAAGAAACAAAATGCAGAGTTTATGAGTTGGCTTGCTATGGCAGAGGAGGCGTTCAATAATGGAAACGCGGAATGCGCCTTTGAGTACGCTCTGCGAGCCTACGAGAAAACCGAGCGCACCACACTCATCTGCCGCATGATGCCCGCTTACTTCGGAAGACCAAACGCATTCCAAATGATTGAGGATACAATGCTTGAGGTCGTGCCCGTCAAAATGGGTTTTACAAAAGAGGGCTGGTTCTGTATGCAGATCCCCACGCTGCTTCCCAAAAAGCAGAAGGGCTCGGTGGACTACATAAGAGGTCTTTTGTATCCCGCACTTGCGAGGTTCTTTAAGGGCAAGCCGCCCGTCCGTTACCGTGATTGCGTGCTGATCTACCGCCACGTTTACAATCGGGATTTCAAGGAACGTCAGCGCAGAGATCACGATAATATCGAGATCAATCTGACCACAGATGCCGTTGCGATGTACGTTCTGCCCGATGATAGCCCCCGCGTTTGCGAGCATTTCTATTGTACGGCGGCGGGCGACGAGGATCGCACCGAGGTCTATATCGTGCCGAAATCCGACTTTCAACTGTGGCAGAATTTAGAGCCGACGTTCCCCGAAAACGGTGTTTTGCTGCTCGAAAATTCGCCCGAAAGCATGCTTCTGTAGATGTAAAAACAGCCGTTTTTAGCTAAAAATTTCTTACACCTCCCGAAAGGACGAAAAAGCCTTATAAATCCTGACTTTTCGGGAGGTTTACCCCAACCGAAACAGACATTGAGAGCAGTCTTGATGTCGCAATTCTTACAAATCTAAAGTTCTTATACACAAGGAGGAAAACTATATGATGAAAACAATGAAAACGGGTAGTCAGCTCTATCGGTTGATGTGCCTATTATCCGTTGCGGGTGAATATCCCGTTAAATCCCTGCATCTTCTCGGCAATAAACGTATGTATCGAAAGCTGGTAAAGGAGGGGATTTCGCTGCTGACGGTGCGAAACAGTGTGACGGGCGAAACTATATCACTCCCGCGCCTGTTCAATCTCTGCGGCAGAAGCAAAACGAAAACCATTCGCCTCTATGCAGGGGCGCTTCCCATACTCACTTGGCTTGGCGAGGGTGAGTATTACGAAAGC
>JAZQYE010000006.1:0-2028 GCA_045633385.1 Eubacteriales bacterium
CACTGCTGCCTCCCGTAGGAGTCTGGACCGTATCTCAGTTCCAATGTGGCCGTTCAACCTCTCAGTCCGGCTACTGATCGTCGACTTGGTGAGCCGTTACCTCACCAACTATCTAATCAGACGCGAGCCCATCCTTGTGCAGTAAACCTTTGCCAACTGTACGATGCCGTACTATTGGGTCATACGGTATTAACGTCCGTTTCCAGACGGTATCCCGTACACAAGGGCAGGTTGCTCACGCGTTACTCACCCGTCCGCCACTGATCAGGGGCCGAAGCCCCGTCACCGTTCGACTTGAATGTGTTATGCACGCCGCCAGCGTTAATCCTGAGCCAGGATCAAACTCTCGAAATCATAGTATCTTAACCTCGGCGAAGAGGATAAAATCAATTTCGAGCTTGATTGCTCTTTCTTTACTTTTTTTAGAGTTGTATTCTCTTTCAGAATTGTCGAGATATTCTATCGCACTTACATGCTTTATACTCATCTCTTACTGTTCAATTTTCAAAGACCATTTTGCCTCCGCTCTTGCGGCGACCTCGTTATTATATCACAAAGCAGATAGCTTGTCAATACCCTTTTCAAAAGTTTTTTCAACTTTTGTCAAGTTTTTTTCGAGGCATCCGTTTTCGCGGGATAGCCTCTATATTCTATCACGGTTTCTTTATTTTGTCAACCCACATTTTTACAAAAAAATCAACAGTTTATTTCATCGCCATTTGTGCAAAAATGATAGAAACGAACAAAAAGGAGGTAAATACGATGCTTACGATCCTTTTAAGAAGTGTTTTAGTGTACGTTTCTTTGATCACGACCATGCGCATTATGGGAAAACGCCAACTGGGAGAATTAGAGGTTTCCGAGCTTGCGGGCACCCTATTGGTCTCTGAGATCGCCTCCCTGCCCATTGTGGACAAAAGCATCCCTTTGAGTTACGCGATCATACCACTCGTCACAGTGTCCTTTCTGGAGATCGCGCTCTCCATCCTCCTTTTGAAATTTCCGCGTCTTAAAAATCTTGCATCCGCTCGCCCCAGCGTATTGATCCGTCACGGTGTGCTTGATCAAAAGGAGATGAAGCGAGTGCGCATTTCCCTTGACGAGCTGATCAGCGAAATTCGGCAAAACGGTGTGGCCACACTTGCGGACGTGGATTATGCCATTGTCGAGCAAAACGGGCGAATATCAGTGCTCACGCAACGAGCGGCACAGCCACCAAGCGCAAAAGACCTTGGCTTGCAAGCAAAAGAAAGCGGCATCCTGCACGCTTTGATCGAGGACGGTGTGCCCGATCGACACAACCTGGAATTACTTGCTCTTGACGAGCACTGGTTGAACAAAACCCTTGCAAAAAAAGGGCTTTGTGCAAGCGAGGTCTTCTTCCTCGGTCGGGATGATGCAGGAAGCTTATATTGGATAGAAAAGGAGAAAACATGAAGGTGTTTTGGTTTTCCGCTGCGACTTTCTTTTTAATGATCGCCCTGATCGTCACCAACTGCCTTTGGGTAAACCGCATCACCGCGCACATGGAGGATGCGTTGCAAGAGCTGTCGGATGCGCCGACGCTCCGCGCGGTAGAGGACCTGATCGCCTATTGGCAAAAGCGCGAGACCGCACTCGGCATCTCGATCCCCGCAAACGAGCTGGAGGACGTTTCCGAGCATCTGGTCACACTTCGCATCAATGCGATATTAAACGAGGAAGCGGACTTCGAAAGGTCGCGCGCCCTCTGCCTTGAAAGCGTGCTCCGCATCCGACGCTTAGAGCGCCCTTCCCTTGTATATATATTATGATGTTTTTCGCGCAAAAAAAGGCGTGCCTCAAAGCACGCCTTTTAATTTTCCAACAGCTCGGTCGCCTCAAAAAGATCGCTTACTACGGGCACACCGCAAGACAGTAGCCGCGCGCGGTCGTGATGTCCCGCCGCCACCAGAATACAGTCCGCCCCGATAAGGTGCGCCACCTCAAAATCGTGAGTGGTGTCACCCAAAAGCACCGCACGGTCACTCGGATGCGCCGCGCGCCACT
>JAZQYE010000007.1:0-2179 GCA_045633385.1 Eubacteriales bacterium
CAACACCGAATACGGTAAAAAGGAGGGTGCTATGCATTTTAAACGTTCCCAAAAATCACTTATAAGAATTCTTTGCGCGGCTTTGACACTGACTTTATTGTTGCCGATGATGCTCGCTTGCGATTCAAGCTCGGCAGAAGAGACGACCGAAGAAACAACCACCGAGTATTTAGAAGAGACCACAACTCCTGCCGAAAGCGGCAATTTGGAAAACGTCGTGCCCGAATTTGCCCCCGACCCCGAAAAGGAGACCCCGCCCGAAAACCCCGAGCAATCCCTTTATTCCTTGTCTCAACAAACCTACAGCGGCAGTACCAAAATGGGTTGCAAGACCATCACGGTGCTGGCAAAATACAACAAGGGCTTGGATTACGACGTATATTGCAAAAAGGATACCACCACCAAGCAGTACTATTTGTATCTGCCTTGCCGTGTAGATGCCTCTGCATTGACCTACACCGTTACCCACAAGGACGGTAGCGTCAGTGGCCCCTATACCTCCAACTTTTTGGATGACGAGATCACCGATAACGAAAGAGTTGTTGGAAATAACAATTCCTACGTCATCGTTACCATGCAATCCGACCTGCCTACCGTTATGGTGCAGGTAGATGAGCAATACGTTACCCTGGCAGAGCTCAACGGCGATCCCGATCACAAAACCTTTGCCTACGGCGATATGGTTACCACCGTAACCGACGAGGTCGCGCGCGAAAAGGGCTGGACGACCCGATACGAGTCCAAGGACAACGATCCCGATAAGTATTGCTCGTTGGATATCCGCGGACGCGGAAACACCACCTGGAAGCTTGCCAAAAAGCCGTATCAGATCCGTTGCGAAAACGATATCGATCTGCTTGGTATGGGTCGCTCCGGCACGTATGCCTTAATGGCAAATTACCGTGACGCAACCGGTATGCGCACCCAGCTTGCGTTGGATCTTGGTCTTGCGCTTGGCTTGGATTATACCTGCGAGCAACGTCAGGTCGATTTCTTCCTCAACGGTACCTATCAGGGTATGTACGTTATGACAGAGAAGATCGAGGTCGCACCCAACCGCGTGGATATTGACGAGAACCTTGATATTTTGTTTGAGGTTGACCAATATTATGCCGAGCAAGGCGAATTTGGTCTCAACCTGACCAAATACGAGGGGCAGTGCCGCTTCCGTATCCACAATCCCACCGATCCCGGAACCTCCACGCGCTCCAAGGCGATTTTGACCGAGGCGATCGACGCACTCTTTAGCGGAGACGAGGAACGGTTCTTAAAGCATTTCGATCTGGAGTCGTGGGCAAAGGCTTGCTTCGTTCAGCTATATACCATGAACAACGATGCCTACCACGGTAGCTTTTACTTTTACTACAACCACGAGGACGGCAAGCTGCACGCCTGCTCGCCTTGGGACTTTGACTGGTCTTTTGGCGTAGCGTACGGTAAGGATGAGCTGAGCCAAGACCCGCTCACCTGTAACTTTACCTCGCGCGGCGTTGCTATGCCGATGATGCAGTACAAATCCTTTATGCGTACCATGGTAGAGCTTTATTATGAGGATGGCGTAAAAGAGATCTTGGAATCTATGCCCGATCTGGTAGAGTACTACGAGCAAGAAAACTTCCTTTCCGCTCAAATGAACGCAACGGCAGTCAAGCAGTTTTATTATCCCTCTGCCGCAAATTCTCCGCAGTATTACACCACCTATAAAGAGGTGACCAACTATACCGAGGCGGTGGATTTTCTGTACAGCATTTGTCGCCGCCGTTTGACGTTTATGGAAGACTATATGCAACAGCTTTCCATTTTGTGCGGTTATAACAAATAAAAAAACAAGAAGTGCTTGCACGGTTGCGTGCAAGCACTTCTTGCTTTTGCTGAATTTTGAATTTTTACTTGGTAATCAAGGTTCCGTTCGCAATATTGATGTTGGAGGGGTAGTCGCAATTGACGTATTGATCGTTTGCGTTGATGTTAACGATGCAGCCCTCTAACAGATCAACGCGAGAGAACGCCTGAATGCCGTCGTCGCTGGCGTTGATGGTAACGGTGCCGCCCGAAATTTCAACGTAGCCTTCACCCAACAGAGCACTGTCTGCCTTAATACCGTCAATACCCTTCAAATTGAGGTTGCCGCCCTTGATCTCAACGCTTTGGTTGCCCTTGAGCGCGTTGTTAGCGGCTA
>JAZQYE010000008.1:0-3553 GCA_045633385.1 Eubacteriales bacterium
ATGGCTCAAGCTCTGAAAGGTTAACAGTTATTTCTTTATCATAAACTGCATCGGCATCGCTGGAAAGAGGAATATAATCTTCCTCTCTTCCCTGAGCTTTAAGAAAGCTTCTTGTAACTTCATCTGAAGGGAAGATAGAAGTTGAAGCACCAAGCTCGGCACCCATATTGGTAATGGTAGCTCTTTCAGGAACAGAAAGGGTTTTAACGCCCTCGCCTGCATATTCAACTATGTAACCAACGCCACCCTTAACAGAAAGGAGACGGAGGATCTCAAGGCTGACGTCCTTTGCGGTAACAAAGGGACGAAGCTTGCCCGTGAGATTTACCTTGATCATCTTAGGCATGGTGATGTAGTACGCGCCACCACCCATTGCGACAGCAACGTCAAGACCGCCCGCACCAAATGCAAGCATACCGATACCGCCGCCCGTGGGGGTATGGCTATCGGAGCCGATGAGCGTCTTTCCGGGAATGCCGAAGCGCTCCAGATGTACCTGATGGCAAATACCGTTACCGGGACGTGAGAAATAAATGCCGTGTTTTTTTGCAATGGATTGAATGAACTGATGGTCATCGGCGTTTTCAAAACCCGATTGCAGCGTGTTGTGGTCAATGTATGCAACACTGCGCTCGGTGCGTACGCGGTCGATACCAATGGATTCAAACTCCAAATACGCCATCGTACCCGTGGCATCCTGCGTTAAGGTTTGGTCAATTCTCAGCGCGACCTCGCTTCCGGGCGTCATATCGCCGCTGATCAAATGTGCTTTAATAATTTTTTGTGCAATGGTAAGTCCCATGTTATCATACCTCTTTGTTCAGGATGTGTTTGGTTGCGTTGGCAATGTGCTCAACGGTGTATTTTTCGGCAAGCTCTGCGTTTCCTGCCTCGATCGCCTCAAAAATGGCGCGGTGCTCACGTGCGGATTGCTGTGCGCGTTCGTTGTTCTCTACCGAGGCGCGGCGATACTTTTGCACCTTTTTGTGCAAAGGCATCAAGGTATCGTACAGCACCGAGCTTCCGCAAAAGCGGTAGATCAATTGATGGAACTTGCTGTCCATGGTTTTGATACGGTCGGGATCGTGCTTACTGACGTAAAATTCCTGTAGCTCCAAGGTCTCGCGCAGCTCTGCAAGCTGCTCTTTGTTAATGCGCTTTGCGGCGTTGTAGGACGAAAAGCCCTCAATGCGCAAGCGAATGGCAAAAATGTCCTCCAGATCCTGCTCGGTAACACCGAGGATCAAAATTCCCTTTTGCGTGATCTCAATAATATGCTCCTGCTCCAAGCGGTGCAACGCCTCACGCACGGGAGTGCGGCTGACGCCAAGGTCGGTAACGAGCTTTAACTCGGTCAAAACCTCACCGCGCTGATATACGCCTGTAAGAATGTCACTTTCCAAGCGTTCAAAAACCTGCTCCGCCAAGGAGATCGTCTTATGCTCTAACATATCTTTATTCCTCCTTTACAGACGTTGAAAACGCTTTCCGGAAAGCTCTTCGATCTTTTCTTCAAGCTCACCGGTAGAAAGCGTGGTTTGTCTTCCACCCTCGTATTCCGCATCGATCCACTCTTTGAGTGCGATAACGAGCGGATCCTTTTTGTTGACTGCCTCGTTGGCGGAAAGTCGGTAGTTTTCGTTGATCCAATATGCAATGCCAGCAAGTCCCGATGCCTTACCAAGCATAACGGTTGCACTGCGGTTGAGGATCTTTTTGGTATCGAAGATGTTGTAGATCTCCTCATCCTTGAGAAGACCGTCGGCATGGATACCTGCACGCGTAACGTTGAAGTTTCTGCCTACAAACGGCGTCATGGGCGGGATCTCGTAGCCGATCTCGCGTTGGAAATACTCTGCAATATCGGTGATAGCGGTGGGATCCATTCCGTCAAAGGAGCCGCGCAAGGACGCATACTCAAATACCATTGCCTCAAGCGGTACGTTACCCGTACGCTCGCCAATGCCAAGCAAGGAGCAGTTAACGCCTGCCGCGCCGTAGAGCCATGCGGTGGTGGCGTTGGTGACCGACTTATAAAAGTCGTTGTGACCGTGCCACTCCAGCATTTCGCTGGGCACCTCGGAATAGTGCTGTAAGCCGTAAATAATGCCGGGAACGCTGCGCGGGATAGCGACCTCGGGATACGGGATTCCGTAGCCCATGGTATCGCAGGCACGAATGCGTACGGGAATGTTTGCCTGCTTGGAGAGCTTCATCAACTCGTTTACAAACGGCACAACAAAGCCGTAAAAATCAGCACGGGTAATGTCCTCCAAATGGCAACGAGGCATAACGCCTGCCTCAAACGCATCGCAAACGGTTTGCAGGTAGTACTCCATGCATTGCTTGCGCGTCATTTTCATCTTTTTGAAGATGTGATAGTCACTGCAGGAGACCAGAATTCCCGTTTCGCGAATGCCGAGATCCTTGACCAGCTTAAAATCCTCGCGGCTTGCGCGGATCCAAGTTGTGATCTCGGGGAATCTGAGTCCAAGCTCCTGACACTTTTGCAAAGCGTCGCGATCCTTTTGGCTATATACGAAGAACTCGGTTTGACGAATGATACCGAACGGACCGCTCAAACGAGACATCAGCTTAAAGAGATCGACGATCTGCTTGACCGTGTAAGGCTCGACCGATTGCTGTCCATCACGGAAAGAGGTATCGGTGATCCAAATATCCTGCGGCATACCGATCGGCACGCGGCGATGGTTGAACGCAATGCGCGGAACGTCGGTGTAAGGATAGACCTCACGGTAAAGATTGGGCTCCTCTACGTCCTGAAGCGAATATTTATAAGTACTTTGCTCCAACAAATTTGTCTTGGAAGAAATTTCTAACATGACTGTATTCCTTTCCTTTTGTCAATGTATACAATTATACAATAAACATCTGTATTTGTCAATACCTTTTTGAAAATGTTTTTTATTTTATATAAAAACTTATGTTTTTACGGCGCCATTTCTTTATTGAATCAAAAAACTTCCCAAAAAACGGTGCAGACCGAAGATCAACTTCGATTTGCACCGCCATGATTTTAGTACCCCGGAGGTGGCTCGGGCAAGGGTGCTCCTTCCCCGTCCCAGATCGGGAGTGTGTTTTGCTGTGGTCGACTCTTGCGTTCAAAATCAAACACCGCCTTGCCGTTTTCAAGCTTGAGCGCGGCGTCAAAGGTCTTTTGCGTTTTGGAAGAAACAAAGCCTTGTATCACGGCTGTCTTACCCGTTTCGGTCAAAAGGCGCAAATTGGCAACCGATATCACACGATTGCAAATACTGATATGGACCGAGAATTTGCAACCTTCCTGATACCCCGTACAGCCGTAAAAGTTGCGAAAACGCTTGATATCCTTTCCGCAAAGCGGGCACGTGGCTACCACGTCACCAAAAAAGCCTGTCTCGCTGTCAAGCGAAAGATCGGTCTCTTCCTTTTTGGTAAATACCTCGGCAATTTCCGCTTCGGCGAGCTTTACGCTGTCTGCCACCTCGATCGTACCGCGATAAACCTTTTTTAAGGCTTGTCCCAATTGAGAGGTCTTGTACTTATCCATGGT
>JAZQYE010000009.1:0-8379 GCA_045633385.1 Eubacteriales bacterium
CTTCCTAAGACCGCTTGGCCTCCGACTTGTGACATCACGGTGCTTGGTGCGGGCGGAAAGATGGGCCCCACGCTCTGCGTGCTTGCTCAAAACGCCATTCGCGCCGCAGGAATTGATAAGCGCGTGATTGCCGTATCGCGCGGCAGCGACCCGTACGCCTTGGAGCTGTTTCGACAGCACGGTATCGAGTTCGTTGCGTGTGATCTGTTGAATAAGGAACAGCTTTATGCTTTGGAGGAGACCGAAAACGTCATTTATATGGCGGGTAAAAAATTCGGAACAGACGGTAACGAGTGGCAGACGTGGGCTATGAACGCCACGCTCCCTGCGTTTGTTGCCGACAAATTCAAGCACTCCAACATCGTCGTGTTTTCTTCGGGCAACGTCTATCCCATCGTTCCGCTCTCACAGGGCGGATGCAACGAGTCGGTCAAGCCGTCTCCCGTGGGCGAGTACGCCATGAGTTGTCTTGCGCGTGAGCGCGCGTTTGAGTACGCCGCCAACACGTACGGAACGAACGTGCTTATCTACCGCTTGAATTTTGCGGTCGATCTGCGCTACGGCGTGCTGTTCGACGTTGCCAATAAGATCATGCAGGGAGAGCCCATTTCCCTAACCACGCCTGCCTTTAACCTTATTTGGCAGGGGAGTGCCAACGAGATCGCCATTCGCAGTTTGTTGCATACCGCATCTCCCGCACGCGTGCTCAACGTCACAGGCCCCGAAACCGTCAATATTCGCCAAGCCGCTATCGAGCTTGGAAAGTACCTTGGCAAGGAGCCGATCTTTGCGGGCGAGAGTGGGCAGGATGCCTATCTTTCCGATGCATCCGTGTCGGCAGAGCTTTTCGGGTACCCATCGGTCAGCCTTGCTACCTTGATCCGTTGGCAGGCAGAATGGATCATTGACGGGGGACGTACGTTGAATAAGCCCACACATTTTGAAGAACGCAAAGGAAGCTATTGATTAGGAGAAAAGAGCATGAACAGACACGAAACGGCACTTGCCATCATCAAAAAGGGAACGGTCATTCCCGCAACGCCGCTTGCCTTGGACGGTGCGCGTAAAATGAGCAAAAAGGGCCTGCGTCTATTGATGAATTACTATTTGGATTGCGGTGTTGGCGGCATTGCCACCGCCGTGCATACCACGCAGTTTGAGATCCGCAAGCCGGAGGTCGCGCTGTTTGAGCCCGTGCTCCAAACGGTGTCCGAGGAGATCGACCGTTACGAGAAACGTACGGGCAAGGTCGTTGCCAAAATTGCAGGCGTATGCGGCAAGCTCGAGCAATCGTTGCGCGAGGTCAAGCTTGCCAAGCAGTACGGCTATGACGCCGTTTTGCTCAGCCCGGGCGGCTTGAACGATCTGAGCGAGGAGGAGCTGTTGGAGCGCACGCGCGCAGTTGCCGCAGAGCTGCCCGTCATCGGCTTTTATCTGCAAACGGCTGTCGGTGGCAGAGCCTTCAGCTACGATTATTGGCAAAAGCTTTGCGCCATCGATCACGTCATTGCCATCAAGTGTGCCTCCTTTAACCGCTACCAGACGCTTGACGTCGTGCGTGCCGCGGCACTTTCTCCGCGTGCGGACGAGATCACACTTTATACGGGAAACGACGACAATATCGTCATCGATCTGCTCACCCGTTATCGTTTTACGCGTGAGGACGGAAGCATTGCCGAAAAATCCTTTTGCGGTGGACTGCTCGGTCATTGGGCTGTGTGGACGCGCCGCGCGGTCGAAATTCTGGAGCTGACACAAACGGCAAAGCAAAAGGGCGAGATCACAGAGGAGCTTTTGACGCTTGCCGCCGAGGTGACCGATTGCAACAGCGCCGTATTCGACACGGCACATCAGTTTGCAGGCTGTATTGCAGGCGTGCACGAGGTGCTTCACCGTCAGGGATTGATGGAGAATATTGCCTGCCTGAACCCGAACGAAACGCTTTCGGCAGGGCAGAGTGAGGAGCTTGACCGCGTTTGTCGCCTCTATCCGCACTTGACCGATGACACCTTTGTAAGGGAGCATATCGACTCTTGGCATGCGCGTGCCGAGCTTTGAGGCAGGAGAACAAGCATTTGTACGGTTAAAATTAGCATATCGTTCAAAATGTTTATGTTATCATTCAAAAAACGGCAATTCTCTTGACAAAACAAACAAAATATATTAGAATTTATGTAAGTGTATAAGATACACAATTCAGTAAAATAAGGATGATACTGCTATGAAATTACAAAACGGTAAGGACTTACAGGCAACCTGTGTTGCAGTTCCCGCGCAATCGGCAATTCAAAACGTTTTTCAAAGCGATAAGGCTTTGTATTTTACAAACACCTGCGGACTTTTTCTTCGCCTGACCTACGAGGGTACGAACGGCTGGAGATTGCAGGCAAACCAAAAGGGCTACGATGCGTTTGAGGATATGGGCGCGACGCAGTCCTTGGCTAAGTTTATGGGGGAGGAGATCAAGGATCTTGGCGAGTGCATCGAGGTCAGCACCACGGATACGGCATTGACCGTGACCTGTGCGGCAAAGACCTCTGCAGTTATTTCCTTGACCGAGCAATTTTCTATCTCCTTCTGCGCGGCAGACGGTGAGGTGCTCAAGCAGATCGATTCGATCTGTGCCGAGGAGGAGCGCAAGCTCGTCGTGCGCGGAACCTTGGACGAGGGTGAGGCTGTTATCGGAGGCGGTCAGCGCTTTGACGCAGTCAACCGCCGCGGTACCAACATGATCCTTTACAGCTACGACGGCTACAACACCGATAGAGGTCGCGCAACCTATATGCCCATTCCGCTCTTTATGACCACGCGCGGTGCGGGTATGTTCATCAACCGTTATGAGAGGATAGAGGTCGCCTTCGGTGCATCTCCCGATAACGCGTGGGAGGTCATGATCTTAAACGAAATGATCGATATGTACTTCTACGTCACGGGTGACATTGCCGACGTTATCAAGGCATATACCGATCTTGCAGGCGGTGCTTGCGCATCTCCCACCGAGTGGATGCAGGACGTGCTCATCTGTCGCTACGGTCCCGATATGATCCACTTTGACAAGGACTGCGTTACCTATCACAGCGTGGCGGAAATGGCAGAGGATTGGAACCACCTTTCCAAGAACCTTTATGCCGATCGCGAGTGCACCATTCGCGTGACCGACGATAATCTCGATATTCTGGACAACGAAGGACAATATATTTACGGCATATTCTCCAACGGATCCAAGCTCCGTTGCTTCCACTACGAAAACGGCGTCTTTACCCGTATCACCAAAAAGGGACACCCCGCAGGATACAGCGTAAAGACCATTGTGGAAAATCTGACCCGTGTTGGTATGAAGCCCAAGGGCGTGTTCCTGGAGGGATTCCCGACCTGGAAGGACATTACCGCCGATACCGAGCGTGCCAAGATCAATCGCGAGGAGATTAAAACGGTAACCTCCTGGCTCAGAAGTCAGGGTATCAGATCCATGCTTTATATGGCTGTAGCACAGCTTGAACCCACCATGAACGGCTACAAGCCCGAATATCAGGTTTGGGTAGATATCATCGATGCAAACGGCGAGGTCAACCACACCTGGAGGATCCCGCAGCACGGATTCTCCGCAAACCCCGATATTCGTTTGAACAACTCCCAAAACTATCTCGATATCACCAATCCCGAGGCGGTTGATTGGTATATGGACTATATCTGGCAGGATCTGATCGACCTCGGCATCGACGGTATCAAGATCGACTTCTGCGAAATGATGCCCGATGAAGGCGGATACTGCAAGTACAAGCCCGACGGAAGCATTGATAAGCAATTCAGCATCAAGTACTATTGGCACGATCCCAGCGTATTTGAGGGCGACGTAATCCACCATGCATATCCCACCTACTTTATCTCTCTGTTCTGCAAGAAGATGAACGAAAAGATTGCCAAGCACGAGGGTGGCGACGGATTTATGGTGCTCTCGCGCGGCGGTGCACTCGGTTCTCAGCGTAACCCCTATTTGTGGGCTGGCGACCAGACCCGTATCTTCCACAACCTGCAAACACAGCTGACCTCCGTTTTGACCTCGGGCGTTTCGGGCGTACCCTACATGACCTACGACATGGCAGGCTACGGCTACCCCAGAGAGGGCTTGTTCTTCGGTAAGTTCACGGAGGTGCGCGACGGCAACAGATTGCTCGATTTTCCCACGGTAGAGTCGGTTATCAATTACGAGAGTGAGATCTTTATTCGCGGTACCGAGTACTCTGCATTCACCCATTGTATGCAAACGCACGGCGACGTCAGACACCTGTACGACCTGACCGAGCAGGCGCAAAAGGTAGCAGAGATCTATACCAACCTGCACCGTGAGCTGATGCCTTATATCCAAAAGGTGTCCCGCGTGGCAAGTTCCGTCGGTATGCCCGTGGTACGTCCCTTGGTGCTGACGTATCCTTCCGATCGTAACGTACACAACATTTTAAACGAGTTTATGCTGGGAGATGCATTGCTGGTAGCTCCCATTCTGATCGAGGGTGCAACCTCTCGCGAGATCTATCTGCCCGAGGGCAAGTGGCTGGATCTGAACTCCGGCAACACCTTGAGCGGTGCGCAGACCATTACCCAAAACGTGGGTATGGCACAAATTCCCGTATTTCTTAATCTTGGCTCTGCCGATGCGGATGATCTGAAAAAGATCTTTGAAGGCAAGACCTGGAAGGCGATTTTAGCAATGTAACAACCAAAAAACAAGGCTTTGGAGGTAACGAGCATGATCAAGCAAATGAGCTGCAAGAATAATTCGGTATCCTTTTACAACGAGGCAGGTGTTCTTCTTCAAGTCACCTGCGAGGGCGAACATATTTGGAGATTGCGCGCCGATGCACAAAAGGGGGCTTCCTTTTCGGCGTTTGGTGACGCACAAGGGCTTTGCGCCTACATGGGAGAGGAGATCCTTGCGGAAAAGCTTCCGTTAACCGTTTCGGAGAATGACGCGTTCTGTACGGTTACCGCTCCCAACGGCAGTACGGCAAAAATTGCAAAGACGGATGCTTTCTCGATCAGCTTTTGCAATGCCGAGGGCGAGCGTTTGTCCGAGGTTACCTCGGTCTATGTACGGGATGGCAAAACCGTTATCGGCGGCACGCTGTTGTCGGGCGAGGGCGTGTTTGGCGGCGGTCAAAGATTTGACCTTTGCAACCATCGTGGCAACAAGATCCGTTTGTTCAGCTACGATTGCTACAACACCGACAAGGGCAAGGGCTCTTATATGCCCATTCCGCTCTTTTATACCACCTGCGGCGGAGGAATGTTCTTTAACCACTACGAGCGCATGGAGATCAATTTTGGCGATGCCGAGCACAATGAGTGGTCGCTGGAGCTGTGCAAGGATGTACTTGACTGCTATTTCTACACCGCAGGCGATTACCAGAAGCTGTTGCAGTTCTACACCGAACTGACGGGTTCTGCAATCGAAACGCCTGCCGAGTGGATGCAGGGCGTATTGATCTGCCGTTACAACCCCGATTTTTGTGCGCTGGAGCCTCAAAAATGGATCTTTGACTCCATCGAGGAGATCCCGAACTACCAAAACTTCTTCCTCGACAAGGAGTGCACCATTCGTGTATCCGACGTTACAAAGGAGGAGCTGGCACAGTATCGTTTCCTGCATAATGGAAAGGGTGGCAGATGCTATATTCAAAATCCCAACAACGGCAGCTTTATGCGTACCACCGGTAAGGGAGGCCCCTGCGGTGCTGGCATTAAGCCGATCGTCGAAAAGCTGATCGCCGCGGGTCAAAAGCCGACGGCAATGGTGCTGGAGGGCGGCTTTGGCTTCTGGCGCGATTGCACCGAGGATACCGAAAAGGCAAAGGCAAACAGACAAATGATCAAGGATACCGTCAAGTGGCTGCACGATCAGGGTATCCGCATGACTGTCTATTCCAGCGTGGCGCACATCGTGCCCACCATGAAGGGCTACAAGCCCGAATATCAGCTTTGGGTCGAGCTGACCAACTCCAAAGGAGAGGTCACGCGCACCTTTGATATTCCGCAGCAAAGATTTACCGATAACCCCGACGTTGGTTCAAGAGGCAGAAGTTACCTTGATATCACCAACCCCGAGGCAATGGATTGGTACTTGAATACTATTTGGGGAGACCTTGTAGAGCTTGGCATTGAGGGCGTGAAGATCGACTTTTGCGAGATGATGCCCGAGGAAGGCGTTTACAATGTTTACGATGCAAACAAAGAGGTCATCGATCATATGACGCTCAAGTATTGCTTCCACAATCCCGAAATGTTTACGGGCATGAATGCGCATCATGCATATCCCACCTACTTTATCTCCCGCTTCTGCAAAGAGATGAACAAAAAGGTTGCAAAGCGTGCCGACGGCGACGGCTTTATGGTGCTCTCGCGCGGCGGTGCATTCGGCTCTCAGCGTAATCCCTATTTGTGGGCGGGAGATCAACAGCGCAATTATCCCAACCTTAAAACGCAGCTGACAGCACTCGTTACTTCGGGTCTTGGCGGCGTGCCATTCATGACCTACGATATGGCAGGCTACAGCTATCCGCGTGTGGGAGCGTACTTTGAGGAAGAAATGCTGTTGCTGGAGTCGCAGGTATATGCGCGCTCCATCGAATACACGGCGTTTACCCCCTGCATTCAAACGCACGGCGACGTACGCCACATGTACGATCTGACCGAGTGGGCACAGGCAATTGCCGCTCGCTACACCGATATCCATATGCAGCTGTTGCCGCTGATGCAGCGCTATTCCGCAAACGCAGTTCAAACGGGTGTTCCCGTTGTTCGCCACTTGGTGCTCAATTATCCCAAGGATGCAAACGTTTACGGTGCAGAGGATGAATTTATGCTGGGCGACGCACTTTTGGTTGCTCCCATTCTGGCAGAGGATACCTTTGAACGCGAGGTCTATCTGCCACAAGGCAATTGGGTCAATCTGCTCACGGGCGAGGAGCTTTGCGGCGGCGTTACCGTAAAGGTTTCCGTTACCATGGCGCAAATTCCCGTGTTCCTCAACATCGATTCTGCCGATGCAGAGGAATGCAAGCAGATCTTTAACGGTAAGGCTTGGAAGGCAATTCAAGCAATGTGATCAACAACAACGATACGGAGGCAATGAGTATGATCAATCAGATTTTTTACAAGGATCAATCGGTGTCCTTTTACAACGAGGCTGGCGCTCTAGTTCAAATCACCTGCGAGGGTGAGCATATTTGGAGATTACGCGCCGATGCAAAAGAGGGAGCTTCCTTTTCGGCATGCGGTGACGCGCAGGGGCTTTGCGCCTACATGGGCGAGGCGGTCAACACGATAAAGCTCCCGTTGACCGTTTCGGAGAATGACGCGTTCTGTACGGTCACCGCTCCCAACGCCAGTACCGCAAAAATTGCAAAGACGGATGCTTTCTCGATCAGCTTTTGCAATGCCGAGGGCGAGCGCTTGTCCGAAATCACCGAGATCGCCTTCAAGGACGGCAAAACCACCGTTTGCGGAACGCTTTTGCCGCAGGAGGGCGTATTTGGCGGCGGTCAAAGATTTGACTTTTGCAATCATCGCGGCAATAAGATCCGTTTGTTCAGCTACGATTGCTACAATACCGACTTTGGAAAGGGAACTTATCTGCCCATTCCGCTCTTTTACACCACGGGCGGTGGCGGAATGTTCTTTAACCACTACGAGAGAATGCAGGTATCCTTTGGCGATGCCGAGCACGACGAGTGGTCGCTGGAGCTGTGCAAGGATGCTTTGGACTGCTACTTCTACACCGCGGGCGATTATCAAAAGTTGTTGCAGTTCTACACCGATCTGACGGGTACAGCAGTGGCAACTCCTGCCGAGTGGATGCAGGGCGTGCTGATCTGCCGTTACAGCCCCGAGTTTGCCTCTCTTGAGGCAATTCCGTGGAAGTTCGATCGCCTCGAGGACATTCCCAACTACCAAAACTACTTTTTGGATTGGGATTGTAAGATCAAAACGACCGACGTTCCCCGTGAGGAGATCATCAATTATCCCTTCTTGTACGCAAGTGTCGGTGCAAGAGTTTATATTCAAAATCCGAACAACGGCGCCTTTTTGCGTACCTCCCGCAAGGGAGGTCCCAACGGCGCGGGAATCAAGCCCGTTGTTGAAAATCTGATTGCGGCAGGGCAAAAGCCCACTGCAATGGTGTTGGAGGGTGGCTTTGGCGTTTGGCGCGATTGCGATGACGGTGGAATGCGGTGTGCGTTTCCTCACCGATTATATCAATGGAGATAAATATTTCAAGATACATTATCCTGATCAGAATTTGGCGAGGGCAAGAGCACATTTGGTGCTAGCTAGCGACATGGTGGCGCATTTAGAAGAAATGCAAGAAGTTGTAAAAAAATA
>JAZQYE010000010.1:0-3147 GCA_045633385.1 Eubacteriales bacterium
GGTGTTCGCAAGCGCATCATCGCGTTTCTTGATGAGAGCGGACGAGCTCCTACATATACGGTAATGCTCAACCCCGAGATTATCAAGAAGGACGGCGCATACGACACCGAGGAAGGCTGTCTGTCGCTTCTCGGCGGCCCACGCAAGTGCAAGCGCTATAAGACCATCAAGGTGCAGTATCAGACCTTGGATATGCAAACGCGCACGAAAAACTTCACCGGCTAGACGGCTCAGATCATTCAGCACGAAGTAGATCACTGTAATGGGATTCTGATTTGAAATAAGGAGAAAAAATATGAGTTTAGCAAGCTGCGTAACACCCCTCTAAAAACTGCGTAACAGGACAAACGAAAAAGCCTTGGAAACAAAGTGTTCCAAGGCTGTTTTTTGAGTACAGAACGCACCGATCAGATCTTTTTCGCCGTTTGCCGATATTCACTGGGCGTTTGCCCTGTGAGCTTTTTGAATACACGATTGAAATTACGCAGCGAATCGAAGCCGCACTCAAGTGCTACGCTTAAAATTGTCCTATCCGAATGCCGTAAGAGAAAGCACGCCTCGTTGACACGGTAACGGTTGACGTATTCGATAAAGCTGATGCCCGTGTATCGCTTGAAGTGCTTGGAAAGATAGGCATAATTGTGTGAGGTATAAACGGCCAATGCCTCAAGCGTGCAAGCGCCCTTGTAGTTTAACTCTACAAAGCGGAAAATTTTCTCGATCAAGGAATACGCGATGTCAGGGCGCTTCACGTAGGTGGCATTCTCGTGAAAAGTGCCGCAAAGAAGAAATAAAAACCCCTGCGCGAGCAGGACGTTTTGCGATCGTTTTAGCTGAAAAATACCGGTTAAGCACGCATCGGGCGGCGTAAAAAGATTGGAAACAGGCACGTGCTGCGAGAGCATTGAGCTATACGTGCTGACAAGCTCGGGCGAAAAGATGCAGATGATGCTCTCGACACCTGCATCCACGTATTCGTG
The DNA here is from genome assembly GCA_045633385.1 of Eubacteriales bacterium. Lineage (GTDB taxonomy): Bacteria > Bacillota > Clostridia > Oscillospirales > CAG-272 > UMGS1865. The sequence continues at coordinate 981 of JAZQYE010000010.1, forward strand.
TATCTGATTGGGAAAGATCAAAAGCGCTTCGCCTGCGGCAAGCGTATAATCGTTGCCATCCACGCGAATATGAAGTCCCCCTTCTCTTGCCGCTACAAGCTCGAAGCTGTTATGCAGATGCGGCTGAAATTTGACCGCGTGACCGCAGATAATCTTCAGCGAATTGCCGCGCATAGAGTTTTCAAATTGATAGAGCATATCTTCTCCAAAAGCAAAATATTGTCTATACATTATATGGGAAATTGCGAGATTTGTCAAGTGCTTTGCAGTAAAATGAGGGTACAAGATCCACATCAAGGAGGGCTACTATGAATTTTGCAGAAAGAGCGAGCGAGCTCGTATCAAAAATGACGTTAGAAGAAAGAATGGCACAGCTTTGCAACAAAGCACCTGCCATCGAACGCCTTGGCGTACCGTCATACGATTGGTGGAACGAGGCATTGCACGGCGTGGCACGCGCAGGAACGGCAACGGTGTTTCCCCAAGCCATCGCTATGGCATCTTCCTTTAACGACGATCTGCTGGAGCAGGTTGGAGACGTCATATCCGATGAGGCTCGCGCAAAATACAACGTATACAAAAAATTTGGCGGCACCGAGATCTATCAGGGCCTGACCGAGTGCGCCCCCAACATCAATATTTTCCGCGATCCTCGTTGGGGCAGAGGGCAGGAGACCTTTGGCGAGGATCCATATCTGACGGGTCGAATGGGCGCGGCATACGTGCGCGGTATGCAGGGCAACGGCAAGAGCAAATATCGAAAAGTCGACACCACGCTCAAGCATTTTGCCGTTCACAGCGGTCCTGAAGGCAAGCGCCACGGCTTTAATGCGGTCGTCAGCGAAAAGGATCTGCGTGAGACCTATTTGTATGCATTCAAATACTGCATCGACCACGCCGACGCGGCATCCGTTATGGGGGCGTATAATGCGGTCAACGGCGAGCCTGCCACGGGCGGCAAGCATCTGGTTGAAGATATCCTTTACGGCGAATGGGGCTTTCAAGGCTATATGGTGTCGGATGCAGGCTCTGTAAAAGATATCCACGAGGGGCACAAGTTTACAAAAAACGAGGTCGAACGCGCCGCTTTTGCGCTAAACGCCGGCTGCCACTTGAACATTGGAACTTCCTATCGTGAGCTGCCGCAAGCTTATGCAATGGGTCTTGTTAGCGAGGAGACCATTACGAAAGCCTGCGAAAAGCTTTTTGAAACACGCTTCCGTCTGGGAATGTTTGACGAGGATTGCGAGTACAACAACATTTCCTACGACTGCGTTGAATGTGATGCGCACCGTGCGCTCAACCGTCAAATGGCACGCGAGAGCATCGTGTTGCTGAAAAACGACGGCATTTTGCCCTTGAAGACCCCCAAGACGATCGCCGTGATCGGCCCCAACGCAGACAGAGTGAGCCTGCTGCTTGGAAACTATAACGGTATTCCCTCCCGATACGCCACGATCCTGCGTGGGATCCAGGAGGCCACCGACGCGCGCGTGCTCTATTCCGCAGGCGTATTTCCCAGCACCACCTCGCAAATGTCGGATATATACCGCGAGGCGGTGGTTACGGCAGAGCGAGCAGACGTAGTCATCCTTTGTGTGGGGCTCGATCCGTCAATGGAGGGAGAGGAAGGCATAGATGCCCCCAACAGTGCAAACTGTGGTGATCGCGCGGACATTGAACTGCCCAAGCGTCAGCAGGAGCTGATCCGCCGCGTTGTTGCTGTCGGAAAGCCCACCGTACTGGTTAACGTCAGCGGTAGCTGCGTGAATCTCTCCTATGCAGACGAGCACTGCAACGCCGTCTTGCAACAGTTTTATTCCGGCGCAGAGGGCGGAGCGGCACTTGCGGATATTCTGTTTGGCAAGGTTTCTCCCAGCGGCCGACTGCCGGTGACCTTCTACCGCAGCACCGACGACCTTCCCTCCTTTGAGGATTACAGCATGGAAAACCGCACGTATAAATTTTTCAAAGGTGATCCGCTTTACGCATTCGGACACGGACTCACTTATTCCAATATTGTAGAGACCCCTCTTGACGAAAATACCGTGGAGGTCTTTAACGAAGGGCCGTACGACACCGCATATTCCGTTCTGAAGTACGAGTATATCCCGCACAAGAGTCTCTGCGATTTCAAGAAGATCTTCTTGAAATCGGGAGAACGCAC
>JAZQYE010000011.1:0-4543 GCA_045633385.1 Eubacteriales bacterium
GTCAGCTTCGCTGACAGCTCCCCTTACACAGGGGAGCCTACCGCTGCGGCGGGATTGCTCAACGGCAAAAGCCTCTACTGAACCACCTGCTTAGCAGGTGGTTTTCGGAAACCCAAAAAGAGCAGGAACAGCAACAGCCGCTCCTGCCCTCTGTTTGGATCAAAGCAAATATACGCCGTTCTCGCGGCAGATGCGCACCTCTTCGGGCGTCCAATAAGAGGATTGAACCTCTCCGATATGCGCTTTGCGCAAAAAGAACATACAAAGGCGCGATTGACCGATACCGCCACCGATGGTGTACGGAAGCTCCCCTGCCAAAAGCGCCTTGTGGAAGGCAAGCTCGGCACGCTCGGGGCATCCGCGCTCCTCCAATTGGCGTACGAGGGCTTCTTCATCCACGCGCACACCCATAGAGGAAAGCTCCAGCGCAATATCCAAAATGGGATAGTAAACGATAATATCGCCGTTGAGCGACCAATCGTCGTAGTCGGGTGCTCTGCCGTCATGCGGCTTTCCGCTCTTCAATTTGCCGCCGATCTTCATCAAAAAGATGGCGCCGTACTCCTTTGCCGCGGCGTACTCACGCTCCTTGGCAGTCTTTTCGGGCCAACGGTCCTCCAGCTCCTGCGTGGTGATAAAGGTGATATTTTCGGGCAAGAGCTTGCCGATAAAGGCATACTCATTGACGATGTAGTTTTCGGTATGATGCAACGCACGGTAGATCGCTTCCACCGCCTCGCGCAGGGTCTGCTCGGTACGGTTCTCGCGCGTAATGATCTTTTCCCAATCCCATTGATCGACGTAAATGGAGTGAATGTTATCGGTAGTCTCATCGCGGCGAATCGCGTTCATATCGGTATAAAGACCCTCGCCCGGCTGAAAATCGTACATCCGCAGGGCGTAACGCTTCCACTTTGCAAGCGATTGAACGATCTCCAGATCTTGTCCACCCGGCAGATCAAAGCGCACGGTGCGCTCAATTCCGTTGAGGTTATCGTTCAGTCCGCTTTCGGGAGAAACGAACAGCGGCGCGGAAACGCGCAGAATATTGAGTTGCGCGGCAAGATCTCTTTCAAAAAAGTCCTTTACCTTTTTAATCGCGCATTCGGTCTGTCGAAAGTTCAAAAAAGACCGATAGTCCTTGGGAATCATCACTTCAAACATGAAAAAACCTAACCTTTCCTTGGGTAAACCATACAATATTTATATTATACCCGATTTTGTGGCATTTGTAAATAGAATCGTGCAAAATTTATGCTTTTTTTGCATTTCTTTTTTGCGAAAAGAAGTTGCGCAGAAGTGCAAGGCTCTCCTCCTCCATAACGCCGCTCTCACACACGGGCGAAGACTCAAGCGGATAAGACGGAAGCTTGACCAGACTTTCGCACGCGCCTGCGCGCGGATCCTTGGCGGCATACACGATGCGCCCGATGCGAGAATTGATTGCCGCGCCCGTGCACATGGGACAAGGCTCCAGCGTTACGTAAAGCGTGCAATCCGAAAGCCGCCAGCTACCGCGCACCCAACCTGCCTCGGCAATGGCAATGCACTCGGCATGGGCGGTTGCATCGTGCGTCGTTTCGCACAGATTGTGCGCCACCGAAAGGATCTGATCACCGCACACCACCACCGCGCCCACGGGGATCTCCCCTTTTGCGGCGGCAAGTTTGGCTTGCTCGATGGCAAGATTCATATAATACCGATCCGTTTGCTTCATATCCGTCTCCTAAAACAAAAGCGATAGTGCCACCAGCAGTATGATGTCGAGCGTGGCAAGAACTACAAAAACGATCATAGTGGGACGGAAAAATCCGCGCAAAGCCTGCTTGCCTCGAACGGGGTGTGTCGCGTACTCGTCACTTGCAGGCAGAGAGCGCTCAAAAGCCCCTTCCCTTGCCTGTTGCTTGGGTGAAAAATATCTGGTTACGAGAATAACGATGGAAATGATGCCGATAAGGTAGATCAGCGTTTCGATCAGATACAGCACCGCAACGGCATAATCGGTCTCGCCGAGCTTGTAGATAATTGCACTTTGTACGACCGATATAAAATTGTTTAAGATATGCAACAGCGTACAGTTCCAAATACTGCCCGTGTACTCGTAAAGCAAGCCGAGCACGATACCTGCCGCAAAGGTATAAAGAATTTGCGCCGCGTTTTGATGCATCAAAGAAAACAGCGTGGCGCTGATGAAAATAGCGTTGGCTCTGCCGAACGGACGGCAGTTGGCAAGAATCGCACCGCGAAACAAAAATTCTTCACAAAAGCCCGGTACGATGCTGATGACGATAAAATACAACACCAGCTCATACGAGGTCATACTACCCATACTCTCTGCCGTGATCTCCTCCATAAAATCTCCGTAGCCGATAAGGTTGACGACAAAGGAATTGATCTCTGCCGCCGAAAAGCAGATCGTAATACCAGCAAAAACAGCAAGCGGAAGCACTGGAGAGATGCGCGGTTGCAGCATCATGGGTTGGACCACGTAGCCACGCTTGCGCAGCATTTTGCGCAAAAAGGCAACGGGAAGCATAAACACGAGCAAGTAGCCTGCGGCGTAAACGGTTTGATAAATGACGTTATACGCAACCGACGACATGGGGATTAGCTCAAGCAGTATGGTAAAAAATCCGATACCGGTCGAAAAGGCGTAAAACAGGCCCAAAAAGATCAGCATGGTTCCGCCAATGCAGCCCATAACTCTTTTATAATATTGCAAATTCGGATCCACGGCTTCCTCCCCCTTCCTCGGTATTTATCTTATTTATTGTAACACAAAAATGCGTTTTTGTAAAGTGCGAACGCAAAAAAAGCATGGGGTTGATCGCTTTTTTTACAAGAAAATCGGTCGGCATCACCAAAGCGTGACACCGACCGTCTTTGTTTGGAATTATACGAGCGCGGCGATCTTTTTCCAAGCATCGCTTGCAAAGATCTTTTTGCACTCCTCTGCATCGGCAGAATCGAGATTGAGAAATACGGGAATTTGCGCGTAAGGCGTTGAAACGAGCACCTTGCCGCCGCCCGTGAGCACCTCACCCGTGAGGAGATTGCGCCAATTGCCACGCGGCAGATAGACCTCTCTCTCCCAGGTATCCTCGGTCAGGATCGGAGCGACCAAAATGGCATCGCCCAACATAAATTCATCCTCGATGCCATAAACGTTTGCATCCTTGGGATAGTTGAGCACCAAATGGCGAACGACCGGCATACCCGTTTTTGCGGCTTGCGCAGAGTAGCGTTGCATCAAGGGGAGCAACTGCATGTGAATATCGGTATAGAGTGCGGCAACCGTTTGCGCCTGCTCGGTCAGGTCATACATGTGACGTACGTCACCGTGCGTTTGAATGCAGGGTGTAAACGCCGTGTACTCGATGGCACGGGAATAAACCTGCGATTCAAGCTCCAACGTTCCATCGGCAAAATAGATTCCCGGCTTTGGATAGCTGTAACCCGCCATATCGTAGGTCATAAACGGAACGCCGCCAAGACCGGAGGTCATCAATGCTGTCATTTGCGTTTGCAGGTTTTGATATACGCGCGTTTGGTCTCCCGCCCACAAATAGGGGTTGCGCTGAGAACCGAAAGCACCGCCGCGCGAGAGTACCATAAAGCCGTCACCATCGGATCGCTTTGCGATCTTTTCGTTCATCGCCTTGCAGAACATGGAGATAAAGTAGGTAGGATATGCATGGTGCGCGTTCATTCCCGTGAACATATCGGGATTATGAAAGCAATACTTGAGTGTCAGCTGATCCACGACCTCTTTGTTTGCATCACAGACGTTATACACGCCTTCCTCGGGCATCATTTCGCAAAAATCGATCTTTACGCCCTCGATGCCGAGATCAATCAGGTCATCCCAAACCGTATTCAAATACCAGTCTACCGCCTCGGGATTGGTGATATCCAAATATCTTCTTCCCCTTGTTCCAACGTCGGGGTTTTCGGTAAATTTTTGCTGTGGGACGTCAAAGGTTCGTGTGACCTCTCCCTTGGAGTTGGTCAATTCGACCCACAGCTGATATTCCGGCTTATAACCCTTCATAGAGGGCGAAATGCTTGCCACACTGCTGTAAACCGTCATGCGGATATTTTGTTCGGTCAACCACTTTTTGGTATCCTTAATCATTTGGCGGTTCTTTTTTGCCTTTTCGGTATCGGCGGTGCAATCGTGCCAAACACCAAAGCCGCCCTCCAGCACCATTGCCGTCGGCTTTTGTCCTGCAGCAGTCAAATTCTCAACAACCGGCTTGATTCCCGCACCGTTTGGACCGCCCTTACGGGAAGTGCGCAAAAAGCCGCCGTTGTTCGGATTTTGAATGTAAACTCTTGCTCCGACACTTGCATACAAAAACGGATATTTGATGATGTCTTCGCGGGGAACGTCGGTCGTTTTAATCTTGCAATCCCAATCCAAGAAGTAGTTTTGGTAGTCTGGAACATCCTCCAAACAATCGAACTTCCACGGAATTGCCTCAAGCGAGGCAAACTCGGGACTGTAACGGCAGATCAGCACGCCCTGCATCCACTCGGCAGG
>JAZQYE010000012.1:0-3837 GCA_045633385.1 Eubacteriales bacterium
TAGGTGCGGGTCAGCAATCCCGTATCCACTGCACCAGACTTGCGGGCGGCAAGGCAGATACCTGGTTCCTGCGTCAGCACGATAAGGTTTTGAACCTGCCCTTCAAGCCCACCCTTGGCAGACCCGACCGTGACAACGTCATCGACGGCTACGTTAACCAGAACGAGGAGGACGTATGCGCCGACGGCAATTGGCAAAAATACTTTACCGAGCAGCCCGCTCCCTTTACCCGCGAGGAGCAATTGGCATACCTTGCAACCATCGACGGTGTTGCGCTCGGCTCGGATGCATTCTTCCCGTTTGACGATAACATCGAGCGCGCAAAGCGCAGCGGTGTCAAATATATTGCAGAGCCCGGCGGCTCGATTCGTGACGACGTGGTCATCGATTGCTGCAACAAGTACGGCATGACCATGGCGTTTACCGGCATGAGACTGTTCCACCACTGATAAAAGTGGAGTAAGATGATGAAAGCAGAGTTGAGTATCTGGTCAACGTACTATTACGATCTCTCGCCCGAGGATGCCGTTTTGGAGCTTTTGAAAAACGGCATTCACGCGTGCGAGCTTTCGGACGAGCACGGCAAGATATTGCTCGATCGAAGCGACGACGTCGTTTCGACGGGACGGGCGTTTGCTCGTTTTTTGCGCGAGCAGAATTTTTCCGTTCCCCAAGGGCATTTGTATTTATACGTTAAGATCTGCTCCGACCCTACGGCGATCGATGCGCTGTATCGTTGGATCGATCTGTACGAGGCGATCGGCATTCGCAACATGGTTTTGCACTGCGACAATCTGGTTGGTACTACCTTCAGCAAACAAGAGAAGGTTGAAAAGAATATTGAGAAGTTGCGCATTTTAGCAGAATACGTAAAGGATAAGGACGTTACGATTTGCTTAGAAAACCTTCGCCCGCACACCCCTGATGAAAAAGAGTTGGTTGATAGGAATGCTGATGATCTGCTGTATATGATCGAACGTGTTGGAAGCAACAAATTCGGAATCTGTCTTGATACGGGGCATTTGAATTTGACGGATAAAAACCAACGAGAATTTATTTTAAAGGCAGGCAGTAAGCTAAAGGCGTTGCATATCGCAGATAACCAAGGCGAAAAGGATCAGCACCTGATGCCATTTACCTGCGGTAAGGTGGATTTTTGCGAGGTCGTGCGCGCCCTGCGTGAGATCGACTACGAGGGGCTGTTCAATTTGGAGATTCCCGGTGAGTGGCGCATTCCAATGGAGTTGCGCGCGGCAAAGATCCGATATATTCAAAGCTGTTACGATTATTTGATGCGTTGCGAATGAGCGTAACGCGGTATAAAAAGTGATTGATTAGGAGAACGTTGATGAAGATCATGGTTGTAGGCGGTGGCGGCAGAGAGCACGCCATCATCAAAAAACTGAAAGAGAATAAGAGCATTACCGAAATTTACGCGCTCCCCGGTAACGGCGGTATTGCCGCCGACGCAACGTGCGTGGATATTGGTGCAAAGGATATTGAAAAGATCGTTGCCTTTGCCGTGGAAAACGGTATTGATTACGCCGTGGTAGCTCCCGATGATCCGCTGGTTCTGGGTGCTGTTGACGCGCTGGAGGAAAAGGGCATTCCTTGCTTTGGCCCTCGCGCAAATGCGGCGATCATTGAGGGAAGTAAGGTCTTTTCCAAAAACCTGATGAAGAAGTACGGCATTCCCACGGCGCAGTACGAGGTGTTTGACGATATGCAAGCCGCGCTGAAGTATTTGGAGACCGCACCCATTCCCACCGTTATCAAGGCAGACGGCTTGGCACTTGGCAAGGGCGTTATCATTGCCCAAACGCGTGATGAGGCTTGCGAGGCGGTTCGCTCCATGATGGAGGATAAGGTCTTTGGCGCAAGCGGCGACCACGTTGTTATTGAGGAATTTTTGTCCGGCCCCGAGGTTTCGGTGCTGTCCTTTACCGACGGTAAGACCGTCGTTCCCATGGTCTCCTCCATGGATCACAAGCGCGCAGGCGATAACGATACGGGCTTGAACACGGGCGGTATGGGTACGGTCGCTCCCAACCCCTATTACACCGAGGATATTGCAAAGGTGTGCATGGAGACCATCTTCCGTCCCACCGTTGATGCAATGAACGCCGAGGGGCGCACCTTCCGCGGTTGCCTCTACTTTGGCTTGATGCTGACCGAAAACGGCCCCAAGGTCATCGAGTACAACTGCCGCTTCGGAGATCCCGAAACGCAGCTCGTGCTCCCACTGCTCAAGAGCGATCTGCTCACCGTCATGCAGGCGACCACCAACGGCACGCTGGATAGTTGCCCCGTAGAGTTTTACGATGGCAACGCTTGCTGTGTTATCATGGCGTCTAAGGGATACCCCTCCAAATACGATAAGGGCTTTGAAATGACCATTCCCGCCTCGGTTGCATCCGGCGTTTACGTTGCCGGCGCACTCCTCAAGGACGGCAAGCTGTTGACCAACGGCGGCAGAGTCCTCGGCGCAACCGCAACCGCAGATACGCTGGGCGAGGCGATCGAAGCCGCGTACGGCATGGTCAAGCAGATCCAATTCGAAAACGCTTATTACCGCAACGATATTGGCGCGAGAGCAATGCGCGCAGAAGGAAAGTGAAATATGGTTTACAGAATTTACGTTGAAAAAAAGGCAGAGCTTGCACACGAGGCAAACGCCCTGTTCTCCGAGTTGAAAAATTTGTTGGGGATCCAAGCCCTGACGTCGGTGCGCCTGTTGAACCGCTACGATGCGGAAAATATCGCACCCGAGCTGTTTGAAAAGGCAGTACGTACCATTTTTTCGGAGCCACAATTGGACATCGTATCCGACCAGATCGATGCCAAGGGCGGCATCGTGTTTGCCGTTGAGCCTCTTCCCGGTCAGTTTGACCAGCGCGCAGACTCTGCGGCACAGTGCATTCAGCTGCAAAGCCAGGGTGACCGTCCTACCGTTCGTTCCGCAAAGGTTTACATTCTCGGCGGCGAATTGAGCGAGGCAGACGTAGCGGCTATCAAAAAGTACGTCATCAATGCGGTTGAAAGCCGCGAGGCGTCCTTGGAAAAGCCCGAGACACTTGCCATCGAGTATGGCACTCCCACCACCGTTGCAACCGTCACGGGCTTTACCGCACTTGACGAAAAGGGACTTTCCGAGTTGCTCGACAGCCTCGGACTTGCAATGGACTTGGATGATTTGAAGTTCCTGCAAAACTATTTCAAAAATGAGGAGCACCGCGATCCCACCATTACCGAGATCCGCGTGGTAGATACCTATTGGTCGGATCACTGCCGTCACACCACCTTCTCTACGCACATCGATAACGTCAAGATCAACGATCCCGCAGTTGCTCGCGCATACGAGCGTTATCTGGCGGCACGCGTTGAGGTTTATGGCGAGGAGAAGGCGGCAAAGCGTCCGCAAACGCTGATGGATATTGCAACCATCGCCGTCAAAACGCTCAAAAAGCGCGGCGTACTCCCCGAGCTTGACGAGAGCGAGGAGATCAACGCTTGCTCCATTCACGTTACTGCACACGTCAACGGCGAAGAGCAGGATTGGCTTCTGATGTTCAAGAACGAGACTCACAACCACCCCACCGAGATCGAACCCTTCGGCGGTGCGGCGACCTGTATCGGCGGTTGTATCCGTGTCCCGCTTTCCGGCCGTGCATACGTGCATCAGGCAATGCGTGTGACCGGTGCGGGAGATCCCCGTAAGTCTCTTTCCGAGACCATGGCAGGCAAGCTTCCTCAGCGTAAGCTCTGTCAGACCGCAGCTGCAGGATATTCCTCTTACGGTAACCAGATCGGTCTTGCAACCGGTCACGTAGCCGAGGT
>JAZQYE010000013.1:0-2918 GCA_045633385.1 Eubacteriales bacterium
TAATGGTGGTCTTGCCCGCGCCGGTAGCACCTACAAACGCTACCTTTTGTCCGGGCTTTGCAAATACGCTGACGTCGTGAAGCACCGTTTTGCCCTCTTCGTAGGCAAAATCCACGTCGGTCATGCTGACGTCACCCTCCAATCTTTGATAGGTGACCGTTCCGTCGCCGTGCGGATGCTTCCAAGCCCATTTGCCCGTGTGGTGATCGACCTCGCGAATGCTGCCGTCCTCACCGAACTCGGCATCTACCAGCGTTACGTAGCCGTCGTCTGCCTCGGGTGCGGCATCCATCAGAGAGAACACGCGCTCCGCTCCCGCCATTGCCATAACGATGGAGTTGATTTGCTGAGAGACCTGGTTGATGTTGCCCGTAAACTGCTTTGCCATGGCAAGGAAGGATACGATAATGCCCGCATCGATGACAGAAACACCGATGAACAAGCTTTGAATGCCTACGTTTTGTACACCGCCAACCAAGAACAAGCAACCGATCATGGCAAGGATCACGTACAATACGTTACCAATGTTCATAATGATGGGACCGAGCATATTGGCGCAAGCGTTTGCACGGTAGCCGTTTTCGTACAGCTCTGCGTTGATGCGGTCAAAATCCTCTTGTGCGCGATTCTCGTGGCAAAATACCTTAACGACCTTTTGACCGCTCATCATCTCCTGAACAAAGCCCTCGCCCTTACCAACCGACTTTTGCAGGCTGATAAAGAAGCGCGCGGAGTTGCCGCCAAAGAACTTGGTAACCAGTATCATGACCGCAACGCCTGCCAAAAGGATCAGCGTCAGATACAAGCTGTAATACAGCATGATAAAGAATACGCTGAACACGATGATGCCCGCGCGAATGAGAGTGGGCACCGACTGCCCCACCAATTGGCGCAGGGTGTCGATATCGTTGGTGTAATGGCTCATGATATCGCCGTGCTTGTTGGTGTCAAAATACTTGATGGGCAGGTTTTGCATACCCTCAAACATAGTCTTGCGCATCTTGCTCAAAAAGCTTTGCGTAATGCCTGCCATCAATTGCGTCTCCAGCGTTACGGCAACGATAGAGACTGCGTAAAATCCAATGAGAATAAGAACCTTGGGAACGATATCCCCTTTTGCGATCTCCCACGCCACGCCGTTTTCCACCGCGCTTGTAATCGCGTTGGTGACCTCCTTGAGGAAGATGGCGGGAATTGCCGACGTAATTGCCGCAAAGGCGATACAGCCGATAGAAACGGGGAGCAGAACGGGATAAAATTTGAACAGCATTTTGATCAGACGCTTGAGCGTGCTCTTGTTCAGGCGTCGCTTCATGGGGGGCATACCCGACTTTTGGGGAGGATTATTTTGCTTCATGCTCGTCACCTCCATGGGTTTGTTGCTCATACACCTCGCGGTAAATATCACTGCTCTTCAAAAGCTCCTCGTGCGTTCCGCGTGCGGCAATGCGACCGTTGTCCATAACGAGGATGAGGTCGGCATCCTGCACCGACGAAATGCGCTGTGCAATGATGATCTTGGTAGTTTGCGGAATATAAGACCGGAAGCCGCTGCGAATGAGCGCGTCGGTCTTGGTATCCACGGCACTCGTGGAATCGTCGAGGATCAGGATCTTGGGCTTTTTGAGAAGGGCGCGTGCAATGCAAAGACGTTGCTTTTGTCCGCCCGACACGTTGGCACCTCCCTGCTCGATCATGCTGTCGTAGCCGTTCGGGAAGGAACGGATAAACTCATCTGCCTGCGCAAGCTTGCAAGCCTCTACCAGCTCCTCGTCGGTGGCGTTGGGATTACCCCAGCGCAAATTCTCCTTGATACTGCCCGCAAAAAGCTGATTCTTTTGCAGAACCATGGCAACGCTGTTGCGCAGAGCGTCAAGCCCGTATTCGCGCACGTCCACACCGCCCACGCGTACCACGCCCTCGGTGGCATCGTACAAGCGCGGAATGAGCTGTACCAGCGTGGATTTGCTCGAGCCCGTACCGCCGATGATACCCACCGTCATGCCCGATGCAATATGCAGATCGATATCGCTCAGTGCAAACCGCTCTGCCTCGGCAGAGTATTTGAAGGAGACATCCGCAAAATCAACGGAGCCGTCCTTGACCTCGGTAACGGGAGACTCTGCCTCCTGCATGGAAGGAACCTCGTCCAGCACCTCGCACACGCGCTTTGCCGACTCGGCGGAAATGGTCAGAATAACGTAGATCATGGAAAGCATCATCAAGGACATCAAAATAGACATACCGTAGGTCAGAAGCGCGGAGATCTGTCCGATCTTAACACCACCGATGCCGTTGATCGCCATATAAGAGCCCAACAGCAGAACGACCGCCATATTAAAATACATACAGAAGTTCATCAAGGGGGTGTTGACGGCTACGATACGCTCGGCACGGGTAAAGTCCTCGCAAATGGAGTCTGCCGCAGAGCCGAACTTCTTCTTTTCGTACTCCTCGCGCGAAAATCCCTTGACCACGCGCATACCGCGCACGTTCTCTTCAATGGATTCATTCAATCGGTCGTACTTTTTGAACACACGGCGGAATGCAGGCATTGCCTTTTTGCTGACCAGAAAGAGACCGCCGCCCAAAACGGGAATGACCACCACAAAGGTTGCGGCAAGCCAGCCACCCATGTACGCCGACATCGCAACCGAAAAGATCAGCATCAAGGGGCTGCGCACCGCCGTACGAATGATCATCATAAACGACATTTGCACGTTGGATACGTCGGTGGTGATACGCGTGACCAGCGAAGAAGAGGAAAACTTATCGATGTTTCCAAAGCTGAAGGTCTGGATCTTTTGAAACAGATCGTGTCGCAAATTCTTGGCAAAGCCTGCCGAGGCTCTTGCCGAGGTAAAACCCGCGAGTCCGCCGCAGGTCAGGGAGCAGAGCGCCATGACCGCAAGAATGAT
>JAZQYE010000014.1:0-4022 GCA_045633385.1 Eubacteriales bacterium
GCGTTGAGTTTGCAGGTCTTTACGGCAATAAGCCCGAGGCGGTTCGCGATATGTGTGCCGAAATCGGTCTTGTTCCGATCTCCGCTCACGTTCCGTATCTGGATATGGTAAAGGATGCCGAGGGCGTTTTGAGCCAATACGCAACGATTGGCTGCAAGTTCGTTGTCGTTCCTTATCTTACCGAGGAGTATCGCCCCGGTATGCCCAAGTTTGCCGAGGTCATCGAAAACGTTAAGACCATTGGCGCGGTAGCAAAAAAGCTGGGCTTGACTCTTTTGTATCACAACCACGATTTTGAGTTTACCAAGATCGACGGCAAGTACGCGCTTGACATTTTGTACGAAAGTGTTCCTGCAGATCTGCTCCAAACCGAGCTGGATACCTGCTGGGTCAACGTAGGCGGTGAGAACCCCTCCGAGTACATCATGAAGTACGCGGGTCGCTCTCCCTTGGTACACCTCAAGGATTTTGTAGGCGCAAAGTCTGCAAATATGTACGAGTTGATCGGTATTGATAAAAAGACCGAGATCATTGCCGAGGAATTCGATTTCCGTCCCGTAGGTTCGGGCAAGCAGGATTTCCCCGCAATTCTCGCCGCTGCCGAAAAGGCAGGCGCTACCTGGGTAGCTGTCGAGCAGGATAAGCCTTCCTTGGGCTTGACCTCCTTGCAGTGCGCAGAAAAGAGCCGCAATTATTTGAAGTCTATCGGTTGCTGATTTGAGCGTCAACCGAACGAAAATATTCCAACATATACTAAGAATACGGAGGATTTGAATCATGGGATTGGATGATTTCAAAACAAACCAAGAAAAAAAGGTAATTGACACCAACAAAAAGGTAAGAATCGGTATCATCGGTACCGGTTGGATCGCAGATGCACACATTGCTTCTTATCTGAGACAGCCCGACGTTGAGATCGTTGCAGGTGCTGATCTCATTCCCGGTAAGGCAAAGGCATTCTTTGAAAAGCACGGCGTTGAAGGCGTTAAGACCGACTACGCTTCTCACAAGGAGATGCTTGCAGATAAGAGCCTCAACCTTGATGCTGTTTCTATCTGCACCTACAACCGTCAGCATGCACAGCCCGCAATCGACTCCCTCAATGCAGGTATAAACGTATTGCTCGAAAAGCCCTTTACCGTAACGCTTGACGAGGCGGTTGAGGTCATCAAGGCAGAAAAGGCAAGCGGCAAGATCCTTTCTATCGGACATCAGCCCAGAATGGATGCAAATATGCAAATGATCAAGAAGATCTGCCAATCCGGCCAGCTCGGACAGATCTACTACATTCAAACCGGTGGCGGACGTCGCCGCGGCATTCCTACGCCCTACGGTACCTCCTTCATCGAGGATAAGACCGCAGGTCTTGGCGCACTCGGCGATATCGGATGCTACTCCTTGGATATGGTTCTCAACGCGGTTGGTAACCCCAAGCCCTTGACCGTTTCCGGTTATAAGTCTGCATTCTTTGGCACCGATCCCAATTACAGCAACTACGTAAAGACCGGACATCCCGAGTATGCATCTCTCTTCGGTGTTGACGATTTCGCAGCAGCGTTCATTCGTCTTGAGGGTGGTATCATTCTGGACTTCCGTATTGCATGGGCAATGAACCTCGATACCTCCGGTGATACCATCATCATGGGTACCAAGGGTAGCTTGCGCATTCCTTCCACCGAGTGCTGGAACGGCTCCGTTGGCGGCGCAATGACCATTTACCACGAGGTATGCGGCGAGCAGACGCAGACCACTGTTCCGATCATTAAGATGAACGAGAACCTCTTCGATCTGAAGATCCGTACCTTCCTTGACGCTGTTAAGGAGGGCGGCACCGCTCCTGTTCCTTCCTCCGAGATCCTGTACAACCAGGCTATCATCGACGGTATTGCTAAATCTGCCGCTGCAGGTAAGGAAGTAGAGATCGTAATTCCCGAAATCTGATCAAAATCTCTCACCGAATGTGTGAGAATCAAAAAGGCGCAGACGTGATCAACACGTCTGCGCTGTTTCTGTATGTTCTTCGTTTTTGCGTTTTCGGAATTCGCGAATGATAAGAGGAATATATGCTACGGAGGTGATGATCCAAGTAGCGGGGTAGGAGATGTAAAGCATAGTGATGTCGTTGGAGTAGAAGGGGTAAAAGACGGCGTAGATCCAAACGATGCGCAAAACGCAGGCACCAAACAACGAAATTGCCATGGGAGCGATCGATTTGCCAAAGCCGCGCATGGTGTAGCTGCCAAGATCCAAGCATCCGCAAATAAAGGTTGTTAAGCCGATCATGCCCAAATAGATCATACCGATCTCAATAGCACCCTCGTTTTCGGGAGTAAAGAGACTCAAAAGGGGTCTGCCAAGCAAAAACATTCCCGATCCAAGGGCAATGCCAAACGCAAACACCAAACAGTAATGCCACAAAACAACGGTTTTCAATCGCTTGTATTTGCGCGCGCCTACGTGCTGACCCGTAAAGTTCATTGCAGATTGCGATATCGAGTGCATAATTGTATAAATGTAGCCTTGCAGATTGGATGCCGCTGTGTGTCCTGCAATGATCGTGGCACTTTGGAAGGATTGCAGAGCCGATTGAACGATCACGTTGGAAATAGAGAACAGGGAAGTCTGAAGCCCTGCGGGCAGACCGATTCGAATGATCTGTTTGAAATGCTCTTTATGAATGGAGATCTTTTTGACGTTCAAATGGCAGGGTCCGTCTGCTTTGATCATAAACAGTACGATCAAAATGCAGGAGATCCAGTTGGATGCGGCGGTTGCAACGCCAACGCCGAGTGCGCCGGTCTTAAATACCAAAACCATTACCAAGTTCAAAAGGACGTTTGCCACACCTGCAATGGAGAGAAAAACAAGGGGACGCGTCGTGTCTCCCGATGCACGGAGCGTTGCCGCGCAAAAGTTGTAAAGGAGGGCGGCGGGCATACCGCAAAAGTATGCGCGCATATAAAGAATGGCTTCGGGGCGAATCGATGGTTCAATGCCAATCAAGCCGAGCAGTTGAGGGGCGAACACAAGACCGATCGCGGTTGCAATAACACCGCAGATCAGCGCGGTGTAAACAGAGGTGTGAAGTGTTTTCTCAACCTCGTCAAATCGCTTTGCGCCAAGTCCTTGTGCTACACAAACGCCTGCACCGACCGAAAGCCCCAGAAAAGCATTTACGATCAATTGAATAATAGCACCACAAGAACCGACTGCCGCAAGCGCGATCTCACGCTCGGCTTCGCTCTCTCCGCCCCAACGTCCAACTACAATGGTATCGGCTGTGTTAAAGAGTAGTTGGAGCACTGAGGTCGCGATCAAGGGGATTGCAAACAGCATGATCTGCCGCAAAATATTGCCCTCGGTCAAGTCCTTGTGGGTCTTTTGGGATGAAATCGCCATAATGACCCTTCTTTCTTTTGTTTTGTTCCTTAATATTATAGTCTTTGCACGTGTAAATGTCAAGTTTAAAATCAAAAATTCTCCAACGAAATGTATTTTTAAAAAAAACGAAAAAAAGATGATTTTTTTTGAAAAAGCTATTGACAAATCAAAAACGGTGTGGTATAATATCGAAGCTGTCCGCGAGGGGCGAGATAAAATAGCACGAAGAGTTTGCGATAGAAAAAACCTGAAAAAAGTTGAAAAAACTTTTAAAAAAGGTATTGACAAAGCGAATGAGATGTGGTATAATATCAAGGCTGTCGCGAAAAGACGGCAACGGTCATTGAAAATTGAACAACAAGAGAGAAGTACAAAGCTTTAAAAAAGTATGTGTAACGGATCTCGAACAATTCAAACGAGAATACTACTCAAACAAAAGTAAAATGCTAAGAGCAAAAGCTCGATGTAAAGATTAGATCGCAGGGAACTGCGTTTTGATACAATGATATCGAGAGTTTGATCCTGGCTCAGGATGAACGCTGGCGGCGTGCATAACACATTCAAGTCGAACGGACAAGGGGCTTCGGCCCTGCGTTAGTGGCGGACGGGTGAGTAACGCGTGAGCAACCTGCCCCTATGTG
>JAZQYE010000015.1:0-12574 GCA_045633385.1 Eubacteriales bacterium
ATTCCCGAAAAGAGCTTGGACATCAACGGCACTCCCATCAACCCCGCCGCACGCTTTTATCCGTCGGAGTTTATCCAAACGGGTATCTCCACCATCGACGGACTCAATACGCTCGTCCGCGGACAAAAGCTGCCCATTTTCTCGGGCTCGGGTCTGCCGCACGCAAATCTCGCGGCGCAAATCGCACGTCAGGCAAAGGTCAAAAACAAGGATGATAAATTCGCCGTTGTATTTGCCGCAGTCGGAATTACCTTCGAGGAGGCGGATTTCTTTATCTCCGACTTTAAAAAGACGGGTGCGATCGACCGTACCGTGCTCTTTATCAACCTTGCGTCCGACCCTGCCATCGAGCGTATCTCTACGCCCCGTATGGCACTCACAGCCGCCGAGTATCTCGCGTTTGAATGCGATATGCACGTGCTGGTCATCATCACCGATATTACCAACTACGCCGAGGCTTTGCGTGAGGTTTCTGCCGCACGTAAGGAGGTTCCCGGCCGTCGCGGCTATCCCGGTTATCTTTACACCGACCTTGCAACCATGTACGAGCGTGCGGGACGTAAAATGGGCTCTGACGGTTCTATTACCATGATCCCCATTCTCTCCATGCCCGAGGACGATAAGACCCACCCCATTCCCGACCTGACGGGATATATCACCGAGGGTCAGATCATTCTCTCGCGCGAGATGTACCGCAAGGGATACCTGCCGCCCGTTGACGTGTTGCCGTCTCTTTCCCGTTTGAAGGATAAGGGTATCGGAGACGGGAAGACGCGTGAGGATCACGCCGCTACCATGAACCAGCTCTTCTCCGCTTACGCACGCGGAAAGGAAGCAAAGGAGCTGATGGTGGTTTTGGGTGAGGCGGCGCTCTCTCCCATCGACCGCTTGTACGCACAGTTTGCCGATGCGTTTGAGGCGAGATATATCAACCAAGGCTTTGATGAAAACCGCTCGATCGAGGAGACGCTCGATCTTGGTTGGGAGCTGCTCTCCATTTTGCCCAAGAGCGAAATGAAGCGTATCAAGCCCGAAATGATCGAAAAATATTGGCCCACAGATGCGAAAGCGTAAGGTGTAACCATGCAAACTTTTAAAAAGGGAGGTGACCGTATATGGCTGAATTGAGAGTAAACCCCACGCGTATGGAAATGAAGCGCATTCAAACGCGCTATCAAACCGCACGCAAGGGACACAAGCTGCTCAAGGATAAGCGCGACGAGCTGATGAAGCAGTTTTTGGACGTGGTGCGCGAGGATAAGCTCTTGCGTGAGCGCGTCGAGGCGGCACTGACCGAGGTCTATCGCTCCTTTACGGTGGCAAGTGCGGTCAGCAGTCCCAAAATGCTGGAGGAAGCCTTGATCTGCCCCAAAAAAGAGGGGGAATTGTTGGTCGATTACAAAAATATCATGAGCGTAACGGTTCCCGAGTTCCACCTGCGCGTTTTGACCGAGGGTGGAAGTGACAGCTATAACTACGGTCTTGCTTTCACTTCGGGCGAATTAGACTCCTCCTTGCGTGAGCTGAACGGCATTATGGAGGATCTGATGCGCATGGCAGAGCTGGAAAAAACAGCCCAGCTTTTGGCAGAGGAGATCGAACGAACCCGCCGTCGCGTTAATGCGTTGGAGTATATCCTCATGCCGCAGTATCTGGAGACCATCAAGTCCATCAAAATGAAGCTGGACGAAAACGAACGCGGAAATACCACGCGTTTGATGAAAGTCAAGGACATGATGCTCCGGGCACAATTGAACCAAAAGCATTCCGAGGACGAGGAAGAAGCATAATAACAAGGGGTGAGCCGAATGCAACACGCATTTGAGGCTCCCCCCTTTTCTTTATAAAGGGGTAGATTTTTGTCCATGATTTTAAAAAATAAATTCTTTAAAACAAAAAACTTTTTGTACAAACGGCTTGATATTTTTTTGAAAAAGTGATATAATAAATCTGCTACACAAATTTATATCATGCAAAGCGGTATTTTTCTCCAAATAGGGGATAGGGATACCTTTTTTTCGCATCTACATCATGAATTTGATAAAAATGCAAATTCCTTTATGTAGATGTGTGTATTCCGTTTTGCATAAATTTGTGTAGCAGCAATTGGGGTTTGCGTTTTTTGGGTGCCGACCTCGGTTGGTGCCCTTTTTATTTTATACGATTGAGGTGAGTTACATGATAATGGAAAGAATTTACGACAAGCTGTTAAACAAACCCGATACAGAGGATTGGGTTTTGGGGTTTGCCGTTTTTAAAGCAACGCACATCATGCTCGAACTTGAAATCGAGGAGCAAAAAATGAAAGAAATGCTGGTCAAATATTTTAAACTCTCCGAGGATTATGCCACCCGTGCCATTGCGGAAGAAAAGGAAGCGCGCGAGCTCGATTTTTAAATTCAAAAGCGGTATCTCAAATGCATCTTGCTTGAGGTACCGCTTTTGAAAAGTAATGATGTTTTTGCTTGCGTAAAAATGATGTTATTCACTTGGCTCATAATGATGTTGCTCCCAAAGGTCGCAATGATGTGATGCTTGCCCAAAACAAAGGAAAGGGAACTGAACACTCCCATTTGGTCATTCCTATAAAAGCGACAAAAGTTTTTGGGGAGGGGGTGGGAGGGGCTTTTTTCAAAAAGTCCCTCCCACAAAATCCATCTGCAAAAATCCATCTGCAAAAATCCAAGATTTTGTCCATTTTTCTGATATAAGTCTTGACATTTTAAAAGGAGTGTGATACCATTATAGCAATGAAATTGCGGAGGTCAAGGAAGATGAAGAATCAAGTCCTGTTTCAAAAAGCCGTACCCGTTTGGGAGAGTGGCAAGACACGTGAAATGAACCAAATGCTTGCGTTTGAGGTCGAGGTGCGAGCGGTGGGGGAGATGCTTTTGCGCATTGCGGGATATACGGGGTACCGTGTGTTTGTCAATGGGGAATTGATCCATTTTGGACCTGCGCGAGCAGGAAAAGGCTTTTACCGCGTAGATGAATTGCCGATACAAGCCGACGGCGCGTGCAAGATCGAGGTCGTTGCAACGGGATATTATTGCCGTAGCTTTTATTGGATGCAGGAGCCCTCGTTTTTGTGTGCAGAGCTGATCGCGGGCGGCGAGGTCATCGCTTACACGGGCGACGATCGCTGGCACGCTTATACCTGCCCCGCACATTTGCAAAAGGTACAGCGTTACTCTTACCAGCGCACCTTTGAGGAGGTTTATGACTACCGCAACTATCCGCAAAGCAGTTGCCGCGAGGTCGTTTTGGAGCAGACCGAGCCCAAGCGTTTTATTGCGCGTGAGCTGACGTACGCAACGCTCGATCGGTTGGAGATTCGCAAGATCATTGCCGCAGGAACGGTCGAGGATCGTGAAAAGGAGCAGTATTGGTCTTCTCGCTTTAGCGAACCGAACCAAAATGCCGACGGCTTTTGGCAAAAGGAGCTGGAGCTTTTTCCTCTGCGTATGGCAGAAAAAATGGTGCTTACCGAAACGAATGCCGAAAAAAACGAAAAGTTCCCCTGCACGATTTTTGCCGATCACTACGTAACGGCGGACGTGGGCGGCGAGCGCACGGGCTTGATCGAGCTTGAGGTGGAATGCTTGGAGGATGCCGATCTGTTTTTGACCTTTGACGAGATATTGAGTGACGGAAAGGTCGATTTTCTCCGCATGGGCTGTATCAACGTCGTCTTTTACCGCTTGGCGGCAGGAAAGAGCTATCGCCTCTTGACAGCAGAGCCGTATTCGTTGGGCTATCTCAACGTCATTGCACGCGGCGGCGCGGTGCGCTTGCATCATTTGGGTATGCGCCGTGTTGGATTTGATACGCGCGAGATCGTTCGCTCCTTAAATACCGCAAAAGCCGACGACGTTATTGCACGCATCTATCACGCCGCGCAAGAGTCTTTTTGCCAAAACACCTACGACGTTTATATGGATTGCCCCTCGCGTGTGCGCGCAGGCTGGCTTTGCGATAGCTTTTTTACCTCGCGCGTAGAGTATTTGCTCACGGGGAAGTGCACGGTAGAAAAGAACTTTCTTTCCAATTACGAAATGGTCGAGCACTTTGACGGGCTTCCCGAGGGAATGCTCCCCATGTGCTACCCGTCGGATATTCTCAACAATGAGTACATTCCCAATTGGGCAATGTGGTTCATTTTGGAGCTGGAGGAATACGCCGCCCGTTCGGGAGACGTTGCGTTGGTTCAAGCACTAAAGCCAAAGGCAAATGCGTTGCTCTCGTATTTCCGCGCTTATGAAAACGGCGACGGACTGCTTCAAAAGCTGGACGGTTGGATCTTTGTGGAGTGGTCACGTTGCAACAAGCTCGTGCAGGATATCAGCTATCCCACCAATATGCTGTATTATCGCTTTAAGCGCGCGCTTGCCGCTTTGTACGGCGACGAGAGCTTGGAGCGTGAGGCGGCGGCTTTACGCGCCGTCATTCGTCAAAAGAGCCGCATCGGGGAGTTCTTCTGCGATAACGCCGTGTTGGACGAAAACGGTGTGCCGCAATTGTCGGGCGAGATCACCGAGACCTGCCAATACTATGCCTTCTTTATGGGGGTTGCAACCATCGAGGAGGACGCCGCACTTTGGAAAACGATGGTCGAGGATTTTGGAACAGCCCGCCGCGAGAACAACCGTTATCCAAGCGTGCATTTTGCAAACTCCTTTATCGGCAACTACCTGCGCTTGGAGCTGCTTTCGGGGGCAGGGTATTACGATCTGTTGGAAAAGGATATTCGCGGTTATTTTGATTACATGGCACAAAAAACCGATACGCTTTGGGAGAACGTAGGAAGTAACGCAAGCTGTAACCACGGCTTTGCCTCGCACGTCCTTATCTGGCTGGAGCGTCTGGGTTATATGAATTGACCTTTTATGATCAAAAAGGGTGAGCCAAATGCATTTTTTCATTTGGCTCACCCTCTGTTATGATATTTACGTGGTTACGGATTTTTTGACGCCAAGAACTGTCCCGGCGTCATGTTGTAGATGCGCTTGAATGCGCGAATCAGTCCGCAGGTATCGCCAAAGCCGCAGGTTTCTGCCGCCTCCTGCGAGGTCTTTCCCGCTCGTAGCATACGCACGGCATGCTTGAGCCGACAGCGCGTGATATAATCGTTGAGCGTATTTCCCGTATATTTTTTAAACGCGGTCATCAGCGTGGTTCTGCCGATTCCAAGCTTCCATGCAAGGTCAGATGCCAATATCTTTTCGGCATAGTGCTGGCTGATGTAGGAGAGTGCCCCCGTAACGTAGGGCGGAATATCGGTAGGCGGTGTGCTTTCGTTGGAGCTACAATCGGAGATGAGAGAGAGCAGATACAGCAGCATCAGCTTTTGGCGCAGCGGCTTCGTTTCCTTGCCCATTTCCTCCATCAAGGTGCGAAAGCTGTCGCATTGCTCGGGGGTGAGGATCAAAATTTTGCCGTTCTTGCCAAATACCGAGATCAGATCCTTCCATTCGGGAACGTAATCGGTAATAAAATCGTTGGAAAAGAGCACGTTGAGGCGGCGGTAAAGAACGTCGGGCTCGCAGGTGATAAAGTGAGGCGTGTTGGGGCGTGTCAAAACGAAACGCGCCTCGGTGCCCGTTTGGGAACGGTCGGAAAGCAGGACCTTGATCTTGCCCGAAATGATCAGGCTGATCTCGTAGTATTCGTGAATATGAAAGTCCGCCATGTTGGGGCGGTAACCCTCGTAATAATCGACGTGAAAATTGTGCCACGTTCGTTTGTATAAAAGGTTATCCAAGCGAATTGCCAAAACGGTCGCCTCCTTTCCGCATTTTTTATATTCTAACACACTTCTGAATTTTTTTCAAGCATTTTTTCAAAAAAACAATCAAAAAATGCTCAAAAATGAACGATATGCTAATGTTGCGTACGATTGTATATTGAAAAAAGAATGCTTTTGGTTTATAATTAAAATGTAGAAGTCTATATCGGGAGGAAATTTTCGATGGCAAGAATTTTTCAAGAGCATAAAGTGCGCCACGTTCAGTCGCTGGACGGCGCATGGCTGTTCAAAAAGGATGTATTGGATTGCGGAAAACGCACTTCATGGCAGTTGGGTATTCCACAGCCCGCAACCGTTGCCGTACCGTCGGTATGGGGAACGGGGCAGGGAGACCTGACCTACGAGGGCGTTGCGTGGTACGAAAAAAGCTTTTATACCACGGGGGGATGCTTGCGCTTTTGCTTTGGCGCAGTCATGACCGAGGCAGAGGTTTGGCTCGACGGCACGTACCTTGGCTATCACTACGGCGGCTTTTCGCAGTTTGAATTTATCGTTCCAAACGTCGCACGCGGCGACCATCGCCTGACCGTGCGCGTGGATAACCGCTTTGATGAAAAATCCATTCCGCAAACGTGGGTAGATTGGTATCACCACGGCGGCATCACGCGCTCCGTTACCGTAGAGCGATTGGAAGGCATCTGCATTCTCTCAAACCGTTTGGAGTACACGCTTTCCGACGATCTTTCCACGGCGACCTGCCATGCGGCGTTGGAGCTTTACAACGCAAGTACTGCGGAGCTGCAAACCACGGTGGCGGTAAGCCTGCAAGGGGAGTGCGTCAATCAAGCGCCCGTCACGCTTTCGTCGGGTCAGACGCATACGGTGACGCTTCCTGCATTTGAGGTGGCGAACGTTCGTTTGTGGAACGTCGGCGCGCCCGTGCTTTACGAGCTTGCCATTACCACCGATACCGATGACCTATACGATCGCATCGGCTTCCGCCGTGTGGAGACACACGGGCACGCAGTGCTGATCAACGGTCAGCCTGTGGAGCTTCGCGGTGTCAACCGCCACGAGGAGCATCCCGATTGGGGATTTGCTTTTCCGTTTGGGTTGATGAAAAAGGACGTAGATCTGGCATTGGAAATGGGGTGCAACGCCATTCGCGGCTCGCACTATCCAAACTCGCAGGAGTTTGTCGATCTGTTGGACGAGAGAGGCGTTCTCTTTTGGAGTGAGATCCCCATTTGGGGCTGTGGCTTTTCCGACGAGGCACTTGCCGACCAAACGGTGGTGGCACGCGGCTTGGAGATGCACCGCGAAATGGTCAAATATTATTACAATCATCCCTGCATTGTTATTTGGGGCATGCACAACGAGATTCATTCCCAAACGCCTGCGGCGTACGATATGACCAAGCTTTACTACGAATTTTTAAAGGAGAACGGCGGCAACCGTTTGGTTGTGTTTGCCGATTGCCACCCTTACGAATGTATCTGCTTTGAATTTACCGACGTGATCTGCATCAATATGTACTTTGGCTGGTACTACGGATACGAGGATGACGCGTGGGAAAGATTCTTGACCAAATTCTGCGAACGGCTCAAAAAGCTGGGGCTGGACCACAAGCCTATTATCATGAGCGAGTTCGGCTGTGCGGCAATCGCGGGCTGTCACGATGACGAAAACATTTTGTGGTGCGAGGAGAACCAAGCCAAGCAAATTTCCAATTGCCTGACGCTGTTCCATGCGCATCCGCAGGTGGCAGGCTCCTTTATCTGGCAATTTTTTGATATGCGTACCTGCTTGCAGGCAGGACTCAACCGTGCACGCGGATTTAACAACAAGGGATTGATGAGCGAATATCGCAAGCCCAAGCTGTCCTATTATGCGGTACAAAAGCTCTACCGCCAATTCGCGGCAGAAAAATAATCCATTCGGGAGGATCAATATTATGAAAAACAATAGACCTATTCGCGTCATTCAATTTGGAGAGGGCGGATTTTTGCGCGGCTTTGCCGATTGGATGCTGCAAAAGCTCAACGATGCAAATCTTTTTAACGGAAGCGTAGCGGTGGTACAGCCCATCAAAGAGGGACTGTGCGACCTGTTGACCGCACAAAACTGCGAGTACACCCACATCATTCGCGGTGCGGAGGGCGTGGAGATGAGCAAGATCGACGTTATCTCCAAATGCGTCAAGCCCTACGAGGATTTTCAAGCATATCTGGCTCTTGCCGATAATCCCGATGCGCGCTATATCATTTCCAACACCACCGAGTCGGGTATCGAGTTCCGCGCAACCGATAAAATGACCGATACGCCCCCCGCAAGCTTTCCCGCAAAGCTGACGCTGCTCTTAAAGCGCCGCTTTGAGCAGAGTCTTCCGGGCTTTATCTTCCTGCCCTGCGAGTTGATCGACCGCAACGGCGACAATCTCAAAAAGACGGTATTGCAATATGCCGATCTGTGGGAGCTTGGCTCTGATTTTTGCGCATGGATCGAAAACGAGAACGTGTTCTGCAATACGCTGGTTGACCGTATCAACACGGGTTACCCCAAGGACGAGACCATCGATCTCGGTTATGAGGACCGTATGCTCAACACCTCCGAGTTCTTCCATTTGTGGGTCATTGAGACCGATTTCGATCTGGAGAGCGAGCTTCCTTTCTCCAAGGTCGGCTTAAACGTCATCGTTACCAAGGATGCGCTGGAGCGTTATCGCACGCGCAAGGTACGCATTCTCAACGGTGCGCATACCTCCTTCGTGCCTTACGCATTGCTGTCTGGTTTTGATACCGTCAAGTCCTGCATGGACGACGAAAAAATGCTCGGCTTTGTACGCACCTGCCTCTTTGAGGAGATCATTCCTACCTTGGATCTGCCGCGTGAGGAGCTGGAGGCGTATGCCGAAAACGTGCTGATCCGTTTCTCCAACCCCTACATCAAGCATTATCTTTCCTCTATCGCGCTCAACTCGGTCAGCAAGTTCCGCGTGCGCGTCCTGCCGTCCATTCTGGAGTATCGCGCAAGATTTGGAAAGTCGCCCAAGAACCTCATCTTCTCCTTTGCAAAGCTGATCGAGTTCTATAAAAAGGGAACGCCCAACGACGATCCCGCCATTATGAAGTGGATGAAGGACTCCACCGTTGTGCAGATCCTTTCGGATAAAAACGTGTGGGGAACCGATTTGAGCGAGCTTGCCAAGGAGGTTGAAGCGTATGCAAATACATCCGTCTGATAACGTCGAGGTACGCGACGACGGTCAAAAATACGCGCTCTCTGCCATTGCGACAGGGGATCAGATCATCAAATACGGATACTCCATCGGCTCTGCCAAATGCGATATTGCAAAGGGCGAGCAGGTCTCTCCCAAAAATCTTCGCTCCAATCTTGCGGGCATGGGAGATTGGACGTACGAGCCCGTTGCCACCGCTCCCGTCGGCATTCAAAACGGTACCTTTATGGGCTACGTGCGCAAAAACGGCGACGTAGGCATTCGCAACGAGCTGTGGATCGTTCCCACCGTCGGTTGCATCAACGACGTTGCCAAAAGCCTTGCCGCAAAATGCGGTGGCAAAGCGCTGGTTCACCCCTACGGCTGTTCTCAGCTTGGGGGAGACCTTGAAACCACACAAAAAATTCTGTGCGGCTTGATCCGTCATCCCAACGCGGGCGGCGTGCTCGTTTTGGGGCTCGGATGCGAAAATAACCGCATGGAGGATATGCAGGCTTTGCTTGCAGATACCGACCCCGATCGCGTTCGCTTTTTGAGCATTCAGGATTGCGAGGACGAGATCGAGGAGGGCATGAAGATTTTAAACGAGCTGAAGGCGCTGATGGAAGGGGACGTGCGCACCGCCGTTCCGCTTTCCAAGCTGCGCATTGCCGTCAAGTGCGGCGGAAGCGACGGCTACAGCGGTATTACGGCAAACCCCTTGGTGGGAAGAGCCATGGAGCGCTTTGCCGCCTTTGGCGGAACGGTGCTGATGAGCGAGCTCCCCGAGGTGTTTGGTGCCGAGCAGCTCCTGCTCTCCTTTAGTAAGGATCAAGCAACCTTTGACGCCGCCGCAGGCATGATCCGTGCCTTTCGTCAGTATTTTATCGGTCACGGCGAGGGCATTGCCGACAATCCCTCTCCCGGCAACATTGCAGGCGGTATCTCCACCTTGGAGGAAAAGTCGCTCGGATGCGTGCAAA
Source organism: Eubacteriales bacterium (assembly GCA_045633385.1). GTDB lineage: Bacteria > Bacillota > Clostridia > Oscillospirales > CAG-272 > UMGS1865. Next base: position 9,947 of record JAZQYE010000015.1, read on the forward strand.
AGGCGGGCAAGGTACCGCTGTGCGGCGCACTTGATTTTGGCGAGCTCCCCAAGCAGTCGGGCGGCTTGTATCTGGTCAACGGCCCCGGCAACGATATGGTCGCCGTTACCAATCTTGCGGCATCCGGCGCACACGTTATTTTGTTTACCACAGGTCGCGGTACACCGCTCTCCGCACCCGTTCCTACCTTAAAAATTGCCACCAACTCCGCGCTTGCCGCCAAAAAGAAGCATTGGATCGATTTCAATGCAGGCGTTTTGCTTGACGGTGCCGATATGGCGGAGCTGAGCGAGGCACTCTTTGCCCTTTGCCGCCGCGTAGCGGATGGAGAGGCACCCAAGAGCGAGGAGAACGGATATTACGACATTGCCATCTTTAAGGACGGCGTTACGCTGTAAGAGCGGGGGAGAGAAACATGAATGAGTTTATCAGCCAATATTACGATTCCTTTGAGATATTGACCCCGCAGGACGATGCGCATTACTTTTTTGCGTATTACGATATGCGCGCCACGGGCGAGAGCGGAAAGCATTTGTGCCACCGCGTGCCGTTTATGGATCGGTTGCAACAGCCCGACGACGTTTGCGAGCTTGGATATCTTGACGAGGGCAAATTCATCAAGTTTGCCGAGACCACCGCATGGAACTTTCAGCAAGGTGCCATGCTCCAATATCACCCGTATCTTGCAAACACCGTATATTACAACGTCTGTGAAAACGGCAGATTTATGACCGTAACGCATAATTTTGTAACGGGAGAAAAGAAATATACCGACCGCGCCACCGCGTGCGTCTCTCCCAACGGTAAATGGGGCTTGGGCGTCAACTTCGGGCGCATCTTTGCCTTTCGACCGGGCTACGGCTATGCAGGCTTTGCCGACGCGTATGCTCACGTCAACGCACCTGCCGAGGACGGCGTGTTCCTTGTGGATATGGAAACGGGAGCGTCACGGCAGATCGTGGCGTACGATACCCTTGCTCCCATTTCGGGCTTTACCCCCGACCAAAAGATCCTCATCAATCATATCACGTTCAACACGACCTCTAACCGCTTTTTGATGCTGGTGCGTAGCTTTCCCACGCCCGAGCATCCCGGTTGGTCGTCCTCGCTCGTCATTTCGGATCTCGACGGCAACTGCCGCGCCGTGCTGAAGAATACCTATTTTTCACACTATCTCTGGCTTTCCGAGCGCGAGCTGTTGGCGCATTGCACCGTTGAGGGGAATAAAAAGAGTATGTACGTCATCAACGTAGAAGACGGCTCTTGGATCGAGTACGATATGCCGTATTTTCATGGCACGCACAACCCCGATATCCATTGCAATATGTCCCCCGACGGAAAGTATATCATCGGTGACGGATATCCTATCAACGGCTACCGCTATTTGATGGCGTACAGCGTCGAAACGGGCAAGGAGCGCGAGCTTTTGCGCGTTAAGACCGTTACTCCGCACAATATCGTCGATATTCGTACCGATCCCCACGCGCGCTTCGTTTGGGGAGGCAAGTACATTACCTTTGACACCACGCAAAACGATAAGCGTGAGATCGTTCAGATCGATCTGCGCGGTTTGGATTTTTAATGGAGAAAGGAAGTGCTTTTATGAGTGCAAGCTATCCCAAATTCTACAATTACGAGGAACAGCCCTGCCACAAGCTGATCTATCCGCAAATCAAGCAAAAGCTGGCATACGATGAGACTGCCGACTACGCAACCTGGAAAAAAGCCGTTTACGATAAATTCATCGAGCTTTCGGGGCTTGATCTGGTTGCCGCAAACGGAAATTGCGATCCCGAATTGGAGATCGAGTACACCGAGCCAAGGGAAGGGTACACCGAAACGCGTTTCACCTTCCAAAGTGAGGTCGGCTACCGCGTGCCCTGCTATTTGCTCCTGCCCGACAAAGAATGCGAAAAATACCCCGTTGCCATTACCCTGCAAGGGCATTCCACGGGCTTTCACAATTCCATCGGACAGATCAAATACGACGAGGACGTCGAATATCATCCGCGCGGACAGTTTGGCGTTCAAGCGGTCAAGCGCGGCTTTGCAACGCTTTGCATCGAGCAGCGCGGCATGGGTGAGAGAAGACCGCGCATTGCCGACGGTAATTGCTACAACAACTGTGCCTACACCGCAATGCAGGCATTGCAGATCGGGCGCACCATTCTTGCCGAGCGCGTGTGGGACGTGCACAAGGCGATAGACGTTTTGACGGCATCCTTCCCCAAGTGCGATACCGAAAAGATCGTGGTCACGGGCAACTCGGGCGGCGGTACCACCACGTTTTATTCCGCTTGCTTTGACGAGCGCATCAAGATCTGCGCGCCGAGCTGTGCCTTTTGCCCGTATGAGGATTCCATCATGGCAATGTACCATTGCTCCTGCAACTACGTTCCGGGGGCGTTCAAATGGTTTGAGATGCAAGACCTGACCGCCCTGATCGCACCGCGTAACCTTTGCGTTATTTCGGGCGTAAAGGACAATATTTTCCCCATCGAGGGCGTTCAAAGAGGCTTTGAGACCGTACAAAAAATATATCAGGCAGAAAATGCACCAAGCGCCTGCACGCTTACGGTCACACCGCGCGAGCATTGGTGGTGTGAGGACATCGTATGGGGCGAGATC
>JAZQYE010000016.1:0-4150 GCA_045633385.1 Eubacteriales bacterium
CAGGTGCCAAGCACCTGCGCCGTATATTTTTTTTATTTTCACCGCAGATTGCGACAAGTTTTGCGCCAAGGGTGTGATACAATAATGGTACGGACAAGCCGTGAAAAAAGGAGCGTGAAAAAATGATCAAAAAAGGCGGGCAGGTCACGTATGAGGAACGGGAAGGTAGCCTTATCGTGCATATTGGGGGAGAGATCGATCATCACAGCGCGGTTCGCGTCAGAACCGAGATCGACGAGCAAATCATCACGCAAAAGCGTGAAAGGGTGCTTTTGGAGCTTTCGGGCGTAGATTTTATGGATAGCTCGGGGCTGGGGCTCATCATGGGGCGCTTTGCCCTGCAAAAGCGGTGCGGCGGGAGCTTGGCGGTGTTAGATCCAAGCCCTGCGGTCATGAAAATGATCAAGCTTGCAGGTATGGATCGAATGATCTCCATCTTGAAAACAAAAACGAAAGGATCGGAAATATGAAGAACAACAGAGTGGATTTCAGTGCGGCAGTAGAGAATGAAATGCGACTTTCCCTGCCGTCTCTCTCGGTCAACGAGGGTATGGCGCGCGCATCTGTCGCGGCGTTTTGCGCACAGCTCAACCCAACGGCATTGGAGCTGGCAGACATCAAGTGTGCGGTCTCCGAGGCGGTCACCAATTGCATCGTGCACGCATATCGAGAGGAAAAGGGCGAGATCGTCATCGACGTCAAGCTCTGCGAGGGGAGGTTGATCCAAATCGAGATCCGCGACCGCGGATGCGGCATCGAAAACGTCAAGCAAGCACGTGAGCCGCTGTTCACCACCGACGCCGAGGGTGAGCGTAGCGGTATGGGCTTTACGGTCATGGAGAGCTTTTGCGACGAATTGCGCGTCAGCAGTCGCGTTGGCAAGGGAACGGTGGTTACGCTGTTAAAAAGATTACATAAATGAGGAACGTCGTTTTTTCTTGCAAAGAGGTGATCTTATGGAATCAACTGCGCTTTACGAGCGTAATCGGGAGCTGATCGAGCGTGCACAAACGGGAGATGAGGCGGCAGAAGAGGAATTGGTACGGGAGAACGCAGGGCTTGTGCGTGCCGTGGCGCGCCGTTTTTTGGATCGCGGTACGGAGTATGAGGATTTGGTACAAATCGGCACGATCGGAATGATCAAAGCCATTCGTTCCTTTTCCTGCGAGCGCGGCACGGTGTTTTCCACCTACGCCGTCCCCTTGATCATTGGGGAGATCCGCCGTCATTTGCGTGACGACGGGCCCATCAAGGTCAGCCGCATCTATAAGCGGCAGGGGCTTTCGCTCATGCACGAAAAAAATCGGATCGCGGCAGAGGAGGGCAGAGACGCAGGGATCTCCGAGCTTGCCCGGCGGTGCGGTGTCAGCGTGGAGGAAGCGGCAATTTCCTTGGATGCCATCTCGCCCGTGGCGTCCCTGTCCGATTTTGTGTACGGCGAGGATAGCGTTACCTACGAGGGCGTTCTTGCCGACGAGGAGAGCGAGAAGGAGAGCGAACGCATTTGCGATCGTATCGCGCTGACGCAATGCATCAACCGTCTGCCGCCCACTTGGCGCAAGATCATTTTAATGCGCTATTACCAAAATTTAACGCAACAGCAAACGGCAACGGCACTGGGGCTGACGCAGGTCAAGATCTCACGGGAGGAAAAAAAGATCCTCGCGTTTCTGCGCACCGAGCTTTCTTGACAAACACGCAAAATTGTTAAAAAATAAACAGATACCCGTTGACAAACCGCTCCTTTTCTGCTATAATGAAAGGGAGCGGTTGTGTCGCTTGGAAAGGGGGAGTTGGAGGATTGCGTAAACAGATCCGATTCCAATTAAAGACCCTGAAAAACGGTGCACGCGGCTTTTTTATAAGGATATACGGGCTGATGCGTTTTGCCGTGGGCAAGATCGGTCAAGTCGTTGCTTCACGCCAATGTCGCTCAATTTGTGCCTTGCTGTTGGCAACGCTGCTCTTTTTGGGGGCAAGTCTGCTCTCACTCAATGCGGCGCTCTGCCACAAGGCAGGGGGGCTCATCACCTCCAAGGAGGCGCTTTTGCAGGGCGGCGAGGCGTTTGATCTGGTCATCGTGCTCGGTTGCGGCGTCAATGCCAACGGGGAGCCAAGCCACATGCTTTACGATCGCATTCAAGTCGGTGTCGGGTTGTACCAAAGCGGGCTTTGCGACGCGTTGCTGATGAGCGGTGACCGCAATCTTGCCGCCTCGTACGACGAGGTCAGCGCCATGCGGCGTTGCGCCATGGAGATGGGCGTGCCGGAGGAGGACATTTTGGTCGATCCTTACGGCTACTCTACCTACGAGAGCATTGCAAATTTGTTGCAGGAGCACAAAGACAAAAAGATTTTGATCGTTACGCAGGAGTACCATTTATACCGTGCGCTGTATATTGCCGAAAAGCTGGAGCTTGATGCATACGGTGTCGGTGCCGATCTGCGTCCTTATACCAAACAGCTGTATCGCAACGTCCGCGAGCTGTTGGCGCGTGTCAAAGACGTTTGGCAGGTTGAAAAGTACAATACCGAATACTAAATTGAAATGAAGAAAAACCAAAACAAAAACAAATAAAACGGAGGATTTTAACATGGCAAGAATTGTTTTGAATGAGACGTCCTATCACGGTGCAGGTTCTATCTGCGAGATCGCAACCGAGATCAAGCAAAGAGGCTTTCAAAAGGCTTTGATCTGCTCCGACCCCGATCTGATCAAGTTCGGCGTTACCAAAAAGGTTTTGGACGTATTGGAGAATGCAGGCATCGCGTATGACGTTTTCTCCGACATTAAGGCAAACCCCACCATCGAAAACGTTCAAAACGGCGTTGCGGCATTCAAGGCGGCAGACGCAGATTGCCTGATCGCAGTAGGCGGCGGCTCTTCTATGGACACCTGCAAGGCGATCGGCATCATCATTGCAAACCCCGAGTATGCAGACGTTCGCAGTCTGGAGGGCGTTGCTCCCACCAAAAATCCCAGCGTTCCGATCATTGCAGTGCCCACCACTGCGGGAACTGCGGCTGAGGTCACCATCAACTACGTAATTACCGACGTAGAAAAGAAGAGAAAGTTCGTATGCGTTGACGTTCACGATATTCCCGTGGTTGCCATCGTCGATCCCGACATGATGAGCACCATGCCCAAGGGACTGACCGCCGCTACCGGTATGGACGCCCTGACGCACGCCATCGAGGGTTATATCACCAAGGGAGCTTGGGAAATGACCGATATGTTCCACCTCAAGGCGATCGAGCTGATTGCAAAGAGCCTGCGCGGCGCAGTAAACAACACGCCCGAGGGCAGAGAGGGCATGGCACTCGGTCAGTACGTTGCAGGCATGGGCTTCTCTAACGTCGGTCTTGGTATCGTTCACTCCATGGCGCACTCCTTGGGTGCTGTTTACGATACCCCCCACGGTGTGGCAAACGCGATCCTGCTTCCCACCGTTATGGAGTACAACGCTCCCGAAACGGGCGAAAAGTACCGCGACATTGCAAAAGCAATGGGCGTTGCAGGCACCGAGAGCATGACCGTTGAAGAATACCGCAAAGCGGCTGTTGATGCCGTTCGTCAGCTTTCTATCGACGTCGGCATTCCGCAGGATCTCAAACAGATCGCAAAGGACGAGGATATCCAATTCCTCGCAGAGTCCGCTATGGCTGACGCTTGCCGCCCCGGTAACCCCAAGGATCCTACCCTCGACGACATCATCGCACTTTATCGTTCTTTGATGTAATCGGGCTTTGGAGAGCTTTTGTCAGGACTTTGTGGGAGAGACTTTTTGAAAAAAGTCCCTCCCACACGCTCCTCAAAAACTTTTATCGCATTTATAGAAATGACCAAACGGGAGTGTGCAGCTCCCGTTCTTTTATTTTGGGCAAAAATTTCTTTCTTCACATCACACGACTTTCGACGCGCTCCATTCGTCGCGCTTTTGCTCCCGCGAGCGCGTGGGCACCACCGAGACCCCGCGCGCTCAGAAAGTTGTTTTGTGTGAGGTGGGGAAAGTGCGCTAATCGTTCGTTTTTACGCAACGCGCCCCTTCCGGCGCGTAAGACGCGCCACCGAAGAAATTGCGTGCAATTTCTTCGGATATGAATGCCGCCTGCGGCATTCGGAAGGGGCGCACTACGCACAAATTAACGC
>JAZQYE010000017.1:0-2063 GCA_045633385.1 Eubacteriales bacterium
TTTCGCACAAGTACAACCCCTCAGTCAGCTTCGCTGACAGCTCCCCTTACACAGGGGAGCCTACCGCTGCGGCGGAAACTGTGCAAAGCTAAAGCTTTTTGGAACCACCAGCAGTGCTGGTGGTTTTCGTTGCACAAAAAGAACAGCGTGTTCTTCCAAAAGTGGAGAACACGCTGAATTTGTTTAGGATATCGTTTTTTCTGCAAGCTGCTTGATCGCTTCAAAGGAAGCATCGCTGATGCTGTGCTCCATTTTGCAGGCATCCTCGGAGGCCGTTTCGGGATCCACCCCCAGCGAGATCAAAAAGTTTGTCAAAAGTGTGTGGCGCGCATAGATCTTTTCGGCAACCTCAAGACCCTTATCGGTTAAGGTAATGGCACCGTCAGCATCTACCGTAATATATTCGCCCTGCTTGAGCAGGCTCATGGCGCGGCTGACCGACGGCTTGGAATATCCCATGTGCTCACCCACGTCAATGGCGCGTACGTGCCCCGATTGGCGTGAGAGCACCAAAATCGTTTCCAGGTACATCTCACCCGATTCCTGAATTTGCATAACGATCCCTCCTGTTCTGTCTGATTGCTTTCTTGTATTATCCTATCACAAATTTGTGAAAAAATCAAGGCGTTTGGCAAAAGTTTTGCAAAAAAGCTGTGTTTTTTTCAAAAAGCTATTGACTTATACGGGTGTTTGCCGTTATAATAAGAGTGTTATATAAGAAAAGGAGAATGGTGTTAACATGATTTACAAGCAGTTTGCAGATCTGCGTCTTTCCGCGCTGGGGTTGGGTTGTATGCGTTTGCCCACCGTTAATGGCGACAGCAAGGTGATAGACGAAGAAAAAAGCGCCGCAATGGTCGAGTACGCTATGAAGAACGGCATCAATTATTACGATACCGCATGGGGCTACCACGGCGGAAATTCCGAAACCGTTATGGGTAAGATCCTCAAAAATTACCCGCGCGAAAGCTTTTATCTGGCATCCAAATTCCCCGGCTACGAGCTTTCCAATCACGGTAAAATTGCCGAGATCTTTGAAAAGCAACTTCAAAAATGCCAAGTAGAATACTTTGATTTTTATCTGATCCACAGCGTGACCGAGGCAAACGTCGGTTACTACCTCGATCCCAAATACGGTACGCTTGCATACGTGCTGGAGCAAAAAAAGAACGGTCGCATTCGCCATCTCGGATTTTCCTTCCACGGCAATGCCGACGTTATGCGCCGTTTTCTTGCCGTTTACGGCGACTACATGGAGTTTGGTCAATTGCAGCTCAATTGGCTGGATTGGAGCTTTCAGGATGCCAAGGGCATGGTTGAAATGCTCAAGGAGCGTAACATTCCCGTATGGGTCATGGAGCCCGTGCGCGGCGGCAGTCTTGCCAAATTGGAGCCCGAATACGAGGAGCGCCTGAACGCGCTTCGCCCCGATGCAACCATTCCGGAGTGGGCGTTCCGCTTTTTGCAAACCATTCCCGAGGTGGCGGTTACGCTTTCGGGCATGTCGAATTTTGAACAGCTTGAACAAAACATCAAGACCTTCTCCGAGGAAAAGCCCTTGAACGAGACAGAATGGAACGCGCTGATGCAGATCGCCTCCGAAAAGAGCGGCAAAAAGACCTTGGCGTGCACCTCCTGCCGCTATTGCGTGGATTACTGTCCGCAGGGCTTGAACATTCCTTACCTGATCTCCCTGTACAACGAAAAGCTGTACAGCGGCGGAACGATCATTACCCAACGCGGCGTTGCGGCATTGAGCAGTGAAAAGCACCCCGACACTTGTGTTGGATGCGGTGCGTGCGCAGAGGTCTGCCCGCAATCCATCGACATTCCGCAAATGATGAAGGATTTTTCCAAGGTCATGCAGTAATGGCATGATGTCGGACAAGGATAACACCTTACGGATGATTTCTTAAAACGATATGCACCGCAAAAGCTGAATGCTTTTGCGGTGCATATCGTTTTTTGATTTGTTTCAAAGTTCTTCGATCAAGGCGAGCAGGTCGTCAAAATTGCCGTGTGGATAGACGGAAATATCCTCGTTCTGCTTGTTGATCAGGTTG
>JAZQYE010000018.1:0-1749 GCA_045633385.1 Eubacteriales bacterium
GGTAAAAAAGAGACTGCGGCTGAGATTGGTAGCATCTACGATATTGATGATAACGTCGGGATTTTCGTGCTTGACGTACGCGCTCGTAATGCTCTCCTCCGAGGTAAACGGAGACATGGAATACGCACCCGGAAGATCCACCGCAATCAACTCCTTGTTTGCCCCGCAATAGATCTTTTTGATACGATGCTCCTTTTTATCAACGGTAACGCCTGCCCAGTTTCCAACCTTTTCGTTAGAGCCTGTCAGCGCATTGAACATGGTCGTTTTGCCGCTGTTAGGGTTGCCGGTTAAAGCAATTCTCATAGTTTTTCCTCGTCTTTCTAAACAAATTGAATATACTGCTCGTTTTCGATTGCAGTTAGTTAGCACGCGCTAACCAAGTGCTAAAAAATAATCTTTCGATTATTTTAAATGATAATGGCTGCCGCCAATTGATTATCAATGCTGTATCTGCCGTCTTTAATAGAAACGACACAGCCACCGCGGCGACGCGAAATAACCGTGATCGGCTCCCCACTGTAGCAGCCCAAGGAGAACAAAAAGGAATCCAGCTCCTCGTCATCGGTCTCGATGCGCTGAATGATATATTCTTTTCCCTCTTCTGCAGAAAATAGATTCATATTCTTCTCCCTTGACGTCCGCACAAACTGCGGTTAGCCTAAACTAACCGATAATATTATAAAACAAAAATGCGAATTTGTCAACTCCTTTTTGACTATTTTTTTTACTTTTTTTAAATTTTGGAAAATTGATCATTTTTGACGATTTTTATATCGGCTTACCTTGTGCAAATAACACAAATGTTAAAAGTGCCTTAGTCTCTTATCGTCACGTTTGGTATCCGTTCCGCATATTCTGGCATAAGAGGTGATTTTATGACAAATATCGTCTTGCTTGCGCTGCTGGCAACGCTTGGCACGTGGGCATTGACTGCTTTGGGGGCATCGACCGTTTTCTTATTTAAAACAGCCGATCAAAAGGCGATGAACGCCTTGCTTGGGTTTGCGGCGGGAGTGATGATTGCGGCAAGCTTTTGGTCTCTCCTGCAGCCTGCAATCGAGCGTGCCTCAGAAGCACTGCGCATACCTGCATGGATAGTGGCAACCGTTGGATTTTTGTGCGGAGCCATCTTTATGTGGGCATCGGATAAAGCCGTAACCTACGCGCGTCGGCGCGCATATATTGCCCCCTCTCACTCACGTGAAAAGCTCAGCCGCATTTTTTTGCTGGTGTTATCCATCACTCTGCACAATCTTCCCGAGGGATTGGCAGTAGGCGTTGCGTTTGGTGCGCTTTACCAAGGCGGCTACAGCAATGAGGCTCTTATGGGCGCGATCAGCATTGCCATTGGCATTGGATTACAAAACTTTCCCGAAGGTGCGGCAGTCGCGCTCCCCTTGCGGCGCGAGGGATATTCGCGATCGAAAAGCTTTTTGATTGGGCAAGCTTCCGGCATGGTGGAGCCGATTGCAGGAGTGATCGGTGCTGTCGCCGTTGTACACGCCAAGACGCTCCTTCCCTTTGCGCTCGCCTTTGCCGCAGGAACAATGATCTTGGTTGCAGTTCACGAATTGATTCCGGAATGTCAGCAAAACAAGGATGCGCACCCCTATTTTGCTACCATGGGCATTGTTAGCGGATTTGCCCTGATGATGCTTTTGGACGTTGCTTTGGGGTGAGGAATTTGGCGGGATGGTGGGGGGGATTGTAGGGGAACTTCTTGGAAGAAGTTTCCCCCCACCCCTC
>JAZQYE010000019.1:0-11022 GCA_045633385.1 Eubacteriales bacterium
GAGGATCAGATCTGCCGCGGCGGCTACGAGGTAAATATGTTCCTCAACGGTCACGTGCAGGGCTTTTGCCCCAATGCCGACACGCAATTGGTTGGCGAGGTACTGAAAAACATTAAAAAATTGGATGCCGAAAGGAATTGACGAATATGTACAGGATCGGACAAGAAGAAAAGGACGCAGTCGCGCGCGTCATTGATTCCAAGCAATTGTTCAAGGTAAACGGCGGCCCTCAGGAGACCTACCATTTTGAAGAGGAGCTCAAGGCATACTTTGGTACGCCCCACACCATTTTAATGACCTCGGGTCAGGCGGCTCTGACCTCGGCACTCATCGGCATGGGCGTGGGCCCCGGAGACGAGGTCATCGTGCCTGCCTATACCTACATCGCAACCGCTATGGCTGTGGTTGCCGTTGGCGCGATTCCGATCATTGCCGAGGTGGACGACTCTCTGATGATCGACCCCGCCGATATTGAACGCAAGATCACCGAGCGTACCAAGGTCATTCTCCCCGTGCACATGCTCGGCTACCCCTGCAATATGCGTGCCATCACCGAGATCGCCAAGCGTCACAGTCTCCTCGTTTTGGAGGATGCCTGCCAAGCGGCTGGAGCTTCCTTTGACGGCAAATTCCTTGGCACGATCGGAGATGCGGGCGCGTTCAGCTTCAACTATTTCAAAATCATCAGCGCAGGCGAGGGTGGTGCACTCCTGACCAAGGATCGTACCCTGTTTGAAAAGGCGCTGATCTACCATGACAGCTCGGCAATTGCATACTTTGGCGATCAGCTCAGCCAATTTACCACCGCTCCGTTTTGCGGCGCGGAGTACCGCACCAACGAGATCACGGCAGCGATTTTGCGCGAACAGCTCAAAAAGCTGGACGGCATTGTTGCCGACCTGCGAAACAACAAAAAGCGCTTGCTGGAAGCACTTGGCGGCAAGCTCAACGTCATTCCCTGCAACGATCCCTGCGGTGAAACGGCAATGAACTGCACCTTCCGCTTTGACTCGGCAGAAAAAGCCGCGCGCTTTGCAGAGGCGGCAGGCGGTGCAAGCGTTCCGATCAACACGGGCAAGCACGTTTATTCCAATTGGGACGTGATCATGGAAAAGCGTGGTGCGGCACACCCCTTGATGGATCCCTTCCGCATGGCGGCAAACCGCGTGCCCGATTATTCGCCCGATATGTGTCAGGCAACGCTGGATAAGCTTTGCAGATGTGTTCACATCGGCATCGATCCCGATTGGAGCGACGCCAATATCGAAGCGCGTGCAAAGGAACTGTTACGTGCCGCAGAGCAATGATCGCCCATTGAAAATACCACCAATCGATAAGAGGAGACGAGCATCATGTATAAAATTTCCGTTCCGATCATGAATCAAAATCTCAAAAGAGCGGGCAGAGACCGCACGCTGGCAGAATTGCGCCGCATGAACGCCGAACGCGTTTTTCTTGCGCTCGACACCTACGAAACAGACCCCGCCGCGCGCGCCGCTTGCATGGAGGAGCTTACCGACAATTGCCGTTTTTTTCAACAGAACGGCTTTGAGGTAGGCGCTTGGATCTGGACGTTTTGGATCAAAAATAACACGACCTACACCAATATGCGCGGCATCAACGGCGAGGAATTTGAGGAGTTCGTGTGCCCCACCGATGAAGCCTTTGTTCGCTTTTCCTGCGATTACATTGCAGACATTGCGCGTTGCGGCGTGGATATCATTCAGTTCGACGACGATTTTCGCTACTCCTTTCACGGCAGCTCCCCCGCTTGCCTGTGCGACAATCACATTGCTATGATCAACCGCATGACGGGTAAGGAGTCAACGCGCGAGGAGATCGCACAGCACGTCGTCAGCGGCAAGAAGAACGCCCTTCGCGATGCATATCTGCAAGCAAACGGCGATGCCTTTCGCGCCTTTGCAAAACAGGTGCGCAAGAGCGTTGACAGCGTCAACCCCAACATCCGCATCAGCCTTTGCGCCTGCCTTTCCTCTTGGGATATTGACGGAACGAACGCGCAGGAGCTTTCGGGCATTCTTGCGGGCAACACGCAACCGCTGTTGCGCCTGATCGGTGCGCCGTATTGGGCAGTCGAGCAAAATTGGGGCAACCGTCTGCAGGACGTAATCGAGCTGGAGCGCATGGAAAGCGCGTGGACACGCAACGAAAGTATTGAGATCATGGCGGAGGGCGATGCTTATCCCCGTCCGCGCACCTGTTGCCCTGCCTCCTATCTGGAGGGCTTTGACACCGCCATTCGTGCCTCGGGCTGTACCGACGGTATTTTAAAGTACGGCATTGATTATTGGTCAAACGCCGATTACGAAACAGGCTACGCCACGATGCACGAGCGTAACCGTGACATTTATAGCGCCATCGACCGCGCGTTTGCCAACAAGCATGCCTGCGGTGTGCGCGTGTATGAATCGATGCAAAAGGTTGCCGACATGGTCGTGCCCACCGCCGTAAACGATTCGATCAACGTAGAATACACCTTCTTTTCAAAGGCGGCTCGCACGCTCGCCTACAACTCTGTTCCCACGGTGTACGAGGGCGACGGCGTTTGCGGAATCGTATTTGATGAGAACGCGCGTAACCTGCCTCTCTCGGCTCTGAAAAACGGCTTGATATTGGATATTGCCGCCGCAGAGATCTTGACCGAGCGCGGCGTTGACGTTGGCGTTGCGCACATCGGCAAGCGCGTGAACGGCTTTTGCGAGCATTTTATCGATACCAACAACTATATTTTGATCAACGGTACGCCAAGCTGTGAACTGACCTTAAAGAGTGGCGCGGAGGTACTGAGCGACACCGAGACGGCGTCGGGTAAATATCCCCTCTCCTACCGCTACCAAAACGCCGACGGCGATCGCTTTTTGGTGCTCAACTTCAACACGCGATCCGACCGTGAGAGCGCGTTGAAGAACTACGAGCGTAGCCGTCAGTACGCCGAGCAGATCCCGTGGCTGAACGGCAAAACGCTCCCCGCACACGTCTACGGCAGTCCTGCACTCTACCTGCAATGCAAAAAGGGGGAGGACAGCATGGCGGTTGGTCTTTGGAACTTTTTTGCCGACCCCGTGTTTACCCCCACCGTGCTATTGGACGAGGCTTACCGTTCTGTCCGCCCCATCAACTGCACCGCGCAAATAGATGGAAACCGCGTGACGCTGAGCGATATCCCCGCCTTTGGATTTGCGGGGTTTGAGGTTCTAAAATAAAAGCATAACGGCGAGATGGAAATTCATCTCGCCGTCGTTTTTTTGATTTCATTTCTTCATTGCAATTGCTTTTTTTGCGCTCTCTGCGATGTTGGCAGGGGTCAAGCCGTATGCCTCCAGCAGTGCGGGAACGGTTCCCGAATGTCCGTAGGTATCGTTCATACCAACGCGAATGACGGGAACGGGGCAGCTCTCGCAGATCGCCTCGGTCACAGCCGCGCCAAGACCGCCGATGATATTGTGCTCCTCCGCCGTAACGATAGCACCCGTTTCGGTAGCCGCCTTTGCCAAAATATCCTTATCGATGGGCTTGATGGTGTGAATATTGATCACACGTGCATCAATTCCCTCTGCCGCAAGCAGCTCACGCGCCTCCAAAGCGAGGGAGACCATCAGACCGGTAGCCACAATGGTCACGTCCTTACCGTCGGCAATGCAAACGCCCTTGCCAAGCTCAAACTTGTAGTCGGGGGTATCGTTGATGGTGGGAACGGCGTATCTGCCAAAGCGCAGATAGAACGGGCCGTTTGTTGTAATTGCCGCTTCAACAGCCGCCTTTGCCTCAACCGCATCCGAGGGGTTGATGATGGTCATACCGGGAATGGTACGCATCAACGCAATATCCTCGTTACATTGGTGGGTGGCACCGTCCTCACCTACGGTAATACCTGCGTGCGTTGCACCGATCTTTACGTTGAGGTGGGGGTAGCCGATGGAGTTGCGCACCTGCTCAAATGCCCTGCCTGCCGCAAACATGGCAAAGCTGGATGCAAACACGGTCTTGCCCGTGGAGGCAATACCTGCCGCAACACTCATCATATTGCCCTCGGCAATGCCGCAATCAAAAAATCTTTCGGGGTATGCCTTTTTAAACTTGATGGTCTTGGTCGCCTCTGCAAGGTCTGCATCCAATACCACAAAATCATATTTTTCGGCAAGCTCCACCAAGGAGTTACCGTATGCTTCTCTCGTAGCCAATTTTTCTGCCATTGTTCTCTCCCCCTCTTATGCATTCAGCTCTGCAAGAGCCTGTGCGCATTGCTCGTCGTTGGGAGCCGCGCCGTGCCAATTGACCTTGTTTTCCATAAAGGATACGCCCTTGCCCTTAACCGTTTTTGCAATAATGGCGGTGGGCTTACCCTTAACGGTCTTTGCCTCTGCAAACGCCGCCTCGATCTGATCGAAATCGTGACCGTCGATGGAAATGACGTGGAAGCCGAATGCCTCCAGCTTTTTGTCGTGCGGAGTGGGATTCATGACCTCGGTAACGGGGCCGTCGATCTGCAAGCCGTTCCAGTCGATGATGACGCAAAGGTTATCCAGCTTATAGTGAGCGGCAAACATGCACGCCTCCCAAACCTGTCCCTCCTCGCTCTCACCGTCGCCAACAGCGGTATAAACGCGATAGGAGTCGCCGCTGATCTTTGCCGCAAGTGCCATACCTGCCGCAGAGCTGATGCCAAGACCGAGCGAGCCTGCCGACATATCTACACCGGGGGTCAAGGTCATATCGGGGTGTCCCTGCAAACGGGAACCGATCTTACGAAGCGTGGTCAGCTCCTCTACGGGGAAAAATCCGCGGTTTGCAAGCGTTGCATACAATGCGGGTGCGCAGTGACCCTTAGAGAGCACAAAGCGGTCTCTTGTGGGCATTGCGGGATTTGCGGGGTCGATATTCATCTCCTCAAAATACAGATACGTCATAATATCCGTAATTGAAAGTGAGCCGCCGGGATGTCCGGATTTTGCCGCATGAGTTCCTTTGATGATACCGATGCGGATCTGACGAGCCGCTTCGCGCAGGGCGTCCAATTTCTTTTGTTCCATTTCGGGCCTCCTGAAGAAAACTTAATAAACTTCCCCTTTATTATACCGCAAAACGCGCCGTTTGTCAAGAGCTGTATGCGAGAAGTCCGCCGCTTTCGGTCAAATAAATCAAAAACGGCTGTTTGAAATGCTTTTTGAAATTGCATTTCAAGCAACCGTTTTTTATTTTGCTCGGTATTAACCGAAGATCATCGAAAACTCTGCCGTTTGGGTAGCACCGGGCTCAACACGGAACATATCGTGCTTGGTCTCCATATCCTCAATTACGCCGTCGTAGCCGGGCAGACCGCACCAAGGCTCGATGCAAACGTAAGGAACCTCCATGCGCGGCTTGTGCCAAATGCCGAGGTAAGGCATATCGGGATAGTTGAGCGTAACGTAGCGCTCGGTGGTTTTGGACTTGAGCGTTACGGTGCTGTCGATACGGGACAAAAATACTGCGTCAACCGAGAACAGCTCGTGCTTCAAGGGCAGGATCTTGCCATCTACCAAAGGAAATGCGCGCTTTTTGCCGGTCAGGAAGCAGGTCTCGGAGAGAACGATCTCGTCGGGACTGCAAGCCTTGCCGAACTCCAGATAGTAATCGGTGAACGCGCCATTGCCTTCCAACGGAACGTTAAAGCCGGGGTGACCGCCAATGGTTGCGGGCAATACGTCCTTGCCGGGGTTGGTGATCTCAAAGCGGTTGGTCAGCTTGTCGCCCTCAAGAATATACCATACCTTGAGCACAAAGTCAAAGGGATATTCCTTTTTGGTCTGCTCGTTTTCGGTCAGCTTCAGGCAGATCGAGGTCTCGGTCTGTACGTCTACGGTGAAAACGGAGGGACGGATAAAGCCGTGACAGCCCATTTCGTAGGTCTTGCCGCGATAGGTGTACTGACCGTCGAAGAATCTGCCGCAAATGGGGAAAACAAGGGGTGCCTTAAAGGACCAGATATCGGGATTCCCGATCCAGATGTATTCGCAGTCGCCGCGCTTGACCGAGTGAAGCTCTGCTCCAACGTCGGAAACCTGAACGGTCAGCTGATCGTTTTTCAATGTGTAAAGCATACGTACGTTACTCCTTTATGATGATTATTTTCGGGTATCTATTTCCAACGCATCGATCACGCGTCGAATTTCGGCGATGCGGGCGGCATCGGCATCCTGCGGAACAAAATCCGTTACGGGTACGCCAAAGTATTTTGCCCAAACGTACGCGGCGGCGTATCTTCCGTACTCGTAGCTCAAGTGGAAGCCGTCGCGACAGTATTCGGTAGCATCGGGAACGGTGCGGCGAAGTGTTTGGATCGCTCTGCCAACCTCAATGATACCGTCCAATCCGTGCTCCTTGACGGCACGGTGTGAGCATTCCTCGATCTGTCTCCACATCTGCTCCTGATCGTTGCCATAATTGGCAAAACCGGGATGCGAGGCACTCGTTGCGTACGCCCACGTCTGATGCCACAGGATCTTTGCCGTGGGACACAAGGTGCTAATCGTTTGCAAGATGGTAGTCAGGTGCGGATCAAAGGTCTCGTACAAGCCGGAGTGATGGCTCGCCTGCTGAACCGTGATATAATCCCACTCCTGTGAGGCAAAGATCGGCTCCGAGGCTACCGTTTCCTCCCCGATCATTACGCCCTGCGCTTGCAATTCGTAGTGCGCGTGCTTTTCTGCAATATTGAGTGCATGACGCTCCAGACTGCAACCGCCAATATACAAATTGCGCACGAACAGCCCGTTTGCAACACGGTCAAGATAGGTGGTAGCATCTGTGGAAAAGCTATTGCCCAATGCAAGAATCTTTAACATATCGCTCTCTCCTCACTTTCGTTTTTCTGCCGCTTGCGCAACGCGTCGCCCAAGCGGAACACAGCCTACGGAATGCAAAAATTACAGATGGTAGCCCAGATCAAACGCCTTGAGATTTGCCTCAAGGAACTTTGCGGGAACGGTGGTCTTAATGGTCTCTACCCATTCCTCGTAAGGAATATCGGTATTCTTTGCCATAACGCCGATGAGAACGACGTTGACCGACTTTGCGTTGCCTGCCTCGCGTGCAAGCGCAAGCGCGTCCACAGCGGTCAGGTCAATGACCTCCGACAGCTTTTCAAGGATCTTTTCCGGATACTCTGCCGCACCCGTGATCACGGGCATGGGGTTGATCTGCTGATCGTTAACGATCATTTTGCCGCCCTTTTTGAGCCAAGGCAATGCGCGATACGCCTCCAGGCACTCAAAAGCGAGAATAATATCTGCCTCTCCCTTATCGATAATGGGAGAATGTACGGCATCACCGAATTTTACGTAGGTAACGACGCTACCGCCGCGTTGGCTCATACCGTGTACCTCGGAGACCTTAACGTCGTGTCCTTGACGGATAACGGCGTTGCCGAGAATGCGGCTTGCAAGCAGAGTTCCCTGTCCGCCTACACCGACGATCATAATATTCTTCGTGCTCATCTCAGCATTCCTCCTTTTCAATTGCTCCAAAGGGGCATACGCCCGTGCAAAGTCCGCAACCGTTACACTGCGTAACGTCGATACGCACCGCACCCGTCTCCTGATCGAGGCTGATGGCGGGGCAACCGAGCTTCATGCAGATCTTGCACTTGCGGCACTTTTCGGTAATGACGCAATGACCCGTGTACTTCACGCTCTTGAGAAGCGCGCAGGGGCGCTGTGCAATGATCACAGAGGGCTCGTCGGCTGCGAGCTCGGCCTTAACGACCTTTTCAAAATTCTTAACGTCAAAGGGATCGGCAACCGTAATTCTCTCCACGCCAATACCTTGGCAGAGCTTGATCAGATCGACCTGACGGGTCGCCTCACCGCGAATGGTTTTGCCCGTGGTGGGGTTATCCTGGTGACCGGTCATACCCGTAATGGAGTTATCGAGAATGATAACGGTGTTGATGCCCTTGTTGTAAACGATATCGACAAGTCCCGTAATACCGGAGTGCATGAAGGTGGAGTCACCGATTACGGAAACGAGCTTGCCTGCAAAATCCTTGCCCTGTACCTTTGCCATACCGTGTGCGGCGCTGACCGACGCACCCATGCAAATGGTGGTATCAACAGCGGCAAGCGGTGCTACAGCACCCAGCGTATAACAGCCAATGTCACCCGAAACGGTAACGCCGAGCTTGCTGAGCACGTAGAACGTACCGCGGTGCGGACAGCCTGCACACATAACGGGGGGACGGCCGGGAATGACCTCGGTGGGAGCGATGGACTCTGCCGCATCCTCACCCAACACGACCTTGCGGATCATAGCGGGGGTATATTCGCCAAGCATGGTAAAGAGCTCCTTGCCCTTGACGTCCAAGCCCATGGCGCGGCAAGCGTCCTCAATAAAGGGATCCAGCTCCTCAATGACGTAAACGGTCTTGCAGGATGCGCAAAACTCCTTGTGCAGCTTTTCGGAAAGCGGCCAAACGATACCGAGCTTGCAGTAGTTGACCTGATCACCCAATGCCTCTTTTGCATACTGATATGCAATACCTGCGGTGATAACGCCGATCTCACTGCCGTTGTTCTCAACGGTGTTCAAGGAGCAATCTGCCGCAAAGGCTTGCACGTTTGCAGTTCTCTCCTCTACCACGACGTGACGCTTGATGGCGTTTGCGGGCATCATGACGTTCTTGGCGATATCCTTTTGATATGCCTTGACCTCGTGTACCTCTCTCTCACCAAGCTCTACAAGGCTCTGCGAGTGAGAAACGCGCGTGGAAAGACGAACCAGAATGGGGGTATCGAATTTTTCGCTCAGCTCAAATGCCAGCTTGGTATAATCGCGGCACTCGGTAGAATCGGAGGGCTCGAGCATGGGGATCTTTGCCGCTCTTGCATAGTGACGAGAATCCTGCTCGTTTTGAGAGGAGTGCATACCGGGGTCGTCTGCCACGCAGTACACCATACCGCCGCTGACACCCGTGTAGCTGTTGGTAAAGAGCGGGTCTGCCATAACGTTCAAGCCGACGTGCTTACAGCAGGTCATGGCTCTGCCGCCTGCCAAGGATGCACCAATGGCTACCTCGGCGGCAACCTTTTCATTGGGTGCCCATTCTACAAATACGTCCTCTGCGGGGTAGGTTGCCATGCACTCGGTGATCTCGGTGCTGGGCGTGCCGGGATAAGAGGATACCAGATGTACGCCTGCCTCGTATGCACCTTGTGCAACGGCGGCGTTTCCAAGCAATAATTTTTTCATACGTTTCAATTCCTTTCAGCCTTCGATCTGCTGTGCAACGAGGCTCTCGCCGCAATACTGCTTTCTCAGCTTCGGCTTTTCAATTTTTCCTGTGGGGTTACGCGGAACGTCCGCAAAAATGATGCGGCGCGGACGCTTGTAGCGAGGAAGCGGAGCGCAGAATGCGTTCAGCTCCTCCTCGGTCAGGGTATATCCCTCCTTGACCTCAACGATCGCCGCCGTGGTCTCACCCAATCGGGGATCGGGCAAGCCGATTACGGCTACGTCCTTAACGGCATCGTGCTTGCGGATAAAGTCCTCGATCTGTACGGGATAGATGTTCTCGCCACCCATAATGATGACGTCTTTTTTACGGTCCACGAGGAAGATAAAGCCATCCTCGTCCTCCATTGCCATGTCACCCGTCAGCAACCACTCACCGTGCAGGATCTCGTCGGTCGCCGCCTGGTCTTTATAGTAGCACTTCATTACGCCGGGGCCCTTGACACAAAGCTCACCGACCTCGCCGCGCGGTACGGCATTTCCGTGCTCATTCACGATGCAAACCTGCCAGCCATAACCCGCCTTACCGATAGCACCAACCTTGTGCACGTTATCGACGCCAAGGTGTACGCAACCGGGACCGATCGACTCGGACAGACCGTAGTTGGTATCGTATTGATGGTTGGGGAATATCTTGAGCCAGCGACGAATGAGCGAGGGCGGAACGGGCTGTGCACCGATGTGCATCAAACGCCATTGCTCCAGATCGTAATCGTCCAGCTTGATGTCACCGCGATCGATGGCATCCAGAATATCCTGCGCCCACGGAACCAACAACCAAACGATGGAGCAACGCTCCTCGGATACGGCGCGGAAGATCCAATCGGGGCGCGTACCCTTGAGGAGCACAGCCTTACTGCCGCTCATCAAGGAGCCGAACCAGTGCATTTTTGCACCTGTGTGATAAAGGGGCGGAATGCAAAGGAACACGTCGTTGTGTGTTTGTCCGTGGTGATTATGCTCGACGCGCGCGGCGTGGATCAGACTGCGGTGTGCGTGCAGGATCGCCTTGGGGAATCCGGTAGTACCGGAAGAAAAGTAGATTGCGGCATCATCGCTCTCCTCGATCTGGATCTCGGGTGCTTTTGCATCGCAGTATCCGATCATCTTGTCATAGCTGTCGGCAAAGGAGGGACAATCCTCTCCCACGTAGAACATGTGGCGAATGTAGGGCAAGCGATCGCAGATCTCCTCCATACGTCCCACAAATTCGGGGCCGAACACCAGCGTGGAGCAATCTGCCTTTTCCAAGCAGTACTTGATCTCCTCGGCAACGTAGCGGTAATTGAGCGGCACGACGATAGCACCCGCCTTGAGAATACCGAAATAAATGGGAAGCCACTCGATGGAGTTCATCAACAAAATGGCAACCTTGTCTCCGCGACGGCAACCGCGCGTGAGCAACAAATTGGCAAAACGGTTTGCCTTTGCCTCAAACTCGCCCCAAGTCAGCGCACGGCGAAAGGGCTTGCCCGGTTCGGGCTGCATCAGGGAGTAATCTCTCCACGTAATGCGGCTTTCGGGTTCAAAGCAAGGGTTGATCTCAACCAATGCTGTTTCCTCGCCGTAAAGCGAAGCGTTTTGATTCAGCAAATCGATAATGGTCATTGCACGTTCTCCTTTTTCAGACCGGTCAAACAAAAAACGTCCTCTGCGTAAGACGCAGAGCACGACAAACATCGCGGTACCACCTCTGTTGCCTGCCGTTTGCGGCAAGCCACTTTGTGCGCTGTA
>JAZQYE010000020.1:0-5619 GCA_045633385.1 Eubacteriales bacterium
TGATAGTGGTTTTCGAGAATTTCGCAAACCTTCTTGAATTGCTCAAAAGCTGCGGGGAACTTGTTTGCCATTTCTGCGATGGGCATAGGCGTACGAACACCTGCAACAACGTCCTCACCCTGTGCGTTGGTCAGGAACTCACCCATGAGCTTCTTCTCGCCGGTTGCGGGATCACGGGTAAATGCAACACCGGTGCCGCAGTTGTCACCCATGTTACCAAATGCCATTGCCTGTACGTTAACAGCGGTACCCCAAGAGTAAGGAATATCGTTGTCGCGTCTGTAAACGTTTGCACGGGGGTTGTCCCAAGAACGGAACACTGCCTTTACCGCGCCGATGAGCTGCTCCTTGGGATCGGAGGGGAAATCTGCGCCGATCTTTGCCTTGTACTCAGCCTTGAACTGGTTAGCCAGCTCCTTGAGGTCGTCAGCGGTCAACTCAACGTCCAGCTTAACGCCCTTTTCTTCCTTCATCTTATCGATGAGCTCCTCGAAGTACTTCTTACCAACCTCCATAACGACGTCGGAGTACATCTGGATAAATCTGCGGTAGCAGTCGTAAGCCCAACGAGCATTGCCGGACTTCTTTGCCATAACCTCTACAACCTCTTCATTCAAGCCGAGGTTGAGGATGGTATCCATCATACCGGGCATGGATGCGCGCGCACCGGAACGAACCGATACGAGCAGGGGGTTTTCAAGATCACCGAACTTTTTGCCGGTGATTTCTTCCATCTTTTCAATGTAAACCATGATCTCTGCCATGATCTCGTCATTGATCTGACGGCCGTCTTCGTAATATTGTGTGCAGGCCTCGGTAGAAATTGTGAAGCCCTGAGGTACGGGAAGACCGATGTTGGTCATTTCCGCAAGGTTTGCACCTTTACCACCAAGGATCTCACGCATGTTTGCGTTACCCTCGGAAAACAGATAGCAATACTTCTTTGCCATTTTGGATAATCCTCCGTTTTATATAAATTATTTTTTGACATGTCGAAATGAGAGCTACAAACGACCGTTTGCGCCCTTCGACTTTTGCTTGACAGTTCATTATACCATATTTTTCTCCATTTTTCCATACTTTTCAATCGTTAAAGTGCTGTCAAAGTTGTAAACATTTTGTGAACGAAAGAACTTTCGCCCAAAAATCGTTTGACAGAGCCGCATTTATATTGTATAATATGGTAGATAAGCGGTTGCGGCGGACTCCGAGGGAGTCGGGCGCCCTTTTGCGTGTAAAACGCAACCGAATACATTGAGAGGTACGTATGGCTGATATTTTTGATCTGTTCAAGCAAATTTCCAAAAAGGAAGAAGCCCCCACCACCCCCATTGAGTGGATTGTGGTAGGACTTGGAAACCCCGGCGACAAATACTTTAATACCCGTCACAACGCGGGCTTTTTGTGCTTGGATTACGTTTCGCAAAAGGCGAACGTTCGCATTGACCGCTCCAAGTTCCACGCGCTTTGCGGCGAGGGTCAAATTGCAGGACGTCGCGTTTTGCTGATGAAGCCGCAGACCTTTATGAATCATTCCGGCACCGCCGTTAAAGAAGTGATGAATTTTTACAAAATCGATCCTTCTCACTTGATTGTCATTTCGGATGACATCACGCAAAAGCCGGGTAAAATCCGCATTCGCGCGAAAGGAAGCTCAGGCGGTCAAAAGGGGCTTGGTGATATTATTTATCAGCTCGGTCGCGATGACTTCCCTCGCATCCGTCTCGGTGTTGGCGAAAAGCCCCACCCCGATTACGATCTGGCGGCGTGGGTTCTCTCAGAATTCAACAAGCAGGAGCAAGAGGCGCTGTTTGCATCGTTCGGCTGTGCTTACGAGGGCTTATGCAAGCTGTTGAACGGCGATCTTGACGGTGCACAGCAGCTGTGCAACTCTTTCTCCCCCACAGAAAAGAAAGCGTAAAATATGAGCATTTTAACAAGCTGTATCCGCGAGGATCACGAATATCTCCAGCTTTTGCGCACGGCAGAGCGTAACTTTCGCACAAAGCCCTTGCCCATTTTGGCAAGCGGACTGTGCGACGGTGCTTCGGATGCATTTCTCGTCTGCCTGATCGAGGACACACAAAAGGTCAGAGCCAACTCCCCCGCCCTGATTATTTGCCCCGAGGAAAAGGATTGCGTCCGCCTTGTCAACGTGTTGGAGCGATGCGGACTGCGCACCGCCTTTTATCTCTCGCGCGACCTCACCTTTTATAACATTACCGCCTCCCATGAGTATGAGCATGAGAGGCTTCGCGTGTTGTCGGGCATTCTTGGTGGCAGTTTTGACGCCGTTATCACCACGCCCGATGCCATGCTCGGATATACCGTCCCTCCCGAAAAGCTGAAGCGCTCCATGCTCCGCTTGGACAGCACCATGCAGGTAGATCCGCAAAAGCTCTCCAAACTGCTGCATGACAGCGGATACGTACGCACCGAAACGGTCGATAGCCCCGGTCAGTACGCCCTGCGCGGCGGCATTGTGGATATTTATCCCCCCTACGGTCATTTTTCGGATCGCGACGGCGATCGCAAAAGCGGCGCGTACGCCTTGCGTATCGAGTTGTTTGGCGACGAGATCGACCGCATGGGCTTGTTTGACCCCGAAACACAACGTATGTTTACGGATATTTGCGAGGCAGACTTCCCGCCTGCGCGCGAGCTCTTGACCACCGAGGAAAGCCTGCTTGCCTTAAAAAAAGCATTGGCATCACAAATCAAGCACGCAACGGACGACCGTGCACGCGATGAGCTGACGCGCGAGATCCGTGCCGTGGAGGATGCGATTGCAGTTGGCAGTGACGTCCACTTTTTGGATAAGTATATCACGCTGATCTACCCCGAACGCGCATCGCTGAGCGATTATTTTTCGCACCCCTCCTTGGTTTGTATGCGCGGCACCAACGCAGTATTCGACCGCATCAAGGCTTCGGAGTGGCACTTACAGCAGACCGTGACCGACCTTTTGGAAAGCGGAACCATCTCCTCCAAATACACCGATTACGCAAAAGCCTCATCCGCGTTTGAGCTGTTTTGCGATGCGAACGTCACAGTACACGTGGACTCCATTGCGCACACGATCAGCGATAAGAGACTTTCCGGCTTGTTCGGCTTCCGCACACGTCACACCGTTTCGTACGCTGACAACACGCCTCTGTTTTTGGAGGATCTGGACGGCTACGTCAAAAGCGGTTACCGATGCTTGATCCTGTGCGAAAACGAGGTCGAAGCAAAAAATACCGCAGATACCCTGCTCAACGCAGGATTTGTCGTCAAACCCGAGCCGAGCACGCCCTCCGAAATGGAGCGCGGCACGGTTGCGGTAACGGCAAGTAACGTCTTGTCTGGATTTGAACTGTTCGTTCCGCGCTTTGCAGTCCTTTCGGCAGGTGCAGATGCACGCGCGGGTGGACTTTCCCTTTCTGCCAAGGCATCAATCCGCAAAAAGAAAAAGAAGAATTCCAAAAGCATTTTGTCCTACGCCGAGCTTGAAACGGGTGACTACGTGGTACACGAAAGCTACGGTATCGGTCAATACACCGGCATTGAGTCGCTGACCTGCGAGGGCATTACGCGCGACTATATCGGCATCCAGTACGCCGGCTCGGATAAGCTGTTCGTTCCCGTAGAAAAGCTGGATAAGGTATCCAAATATATCGGCGCTCACTCGGACGATGGGCTTGTCAAGCTCTCCAAAATGGGCGGCGAAAGCTGGAAAAAAGCAAAAGCGCGCGCTTCGAGTGCCGCCAAGGATATTGCAAAAGACCTCATTCGGCTTTACGCCGAGCGTATGCGTCGCCCCGGTCACGCCTTTCCCGCTGACGACAGCTACCAAAAGGCGTTTGAGGATGCCTTTGTTTATGACGAGACCGAAAGCCAGCTCAGTGCCGCAGACGAGATCAAAAAGGATATGATGAAGGCAGTACCCATGGATCGCCTGCTTTGCGGTGACGTTGGGTACGGAAAGACCGAGGTCGCCCTGCGCGCCGCTTACAAGGCGGTGCTTGGCGGCAAGCAGGTTGCCATTCTCGTTCCCACCACGCTGTTGGCGCTCCAGCACTACCAAACCATCGTCAGCCGTATGCGCTCGTTTGCCGTAAACGTGGATATGATCTCGCGGTTTCGCACCACCAAACAGCAATCGCAGGCGATACGCCGTTTGGCACGCGGAGAGATCGACATCATCGTGGGCACGCACCGTTTGCTCTCCAAGGACATCAAATTCCACGATCTCGGTCTTGTGATCATCGACGAAGAGCAACGCTTTGGCGTTGCGCAAAAGGAAAAGCTGAAGCAGATCGCCGACGGCGTTGATGTGCTCTCGCTTTCCGCTACTCCCATTCCCCGTACGCTCAACATGGCAATGGGCGGCATTCGCGACATCTCGATCCTCGACGATGCCCCCAACGATCGCTTACCCGTACAGACCTACGTACTGGAAAAGGACGGCTTGATCGTAGAGGAAGCCATTCGCCGTGAATTGCGTCGCGGCGGTCAGGTCTTTTATCTTTACAACAACGTCGAAACCATCAACACGGTTGCCGCACATCTCTCCGCCGCCATTCCCGAGGCGCGCATCACCGTAGCGCACGGAAAAATGGAAAAGGATGAATTGGAGGCAATTTGGGAGCACATGCTGGCGGGTGAGATCGATATTTTGGTGTGCACCACCATTATTGAGACCGGTGTGGACATTCCCAATGCCAACACGCTGATTGTGGAAAACGCGCATCGCTTGGGACTTTCGCAGCTCCATCAGATCCGCGGGCGCATCGGGCGTTCCTCACGCCGCGCCTACGCATATTTCACCTACCCTGCCTTTAAATCCATTCCCGAAATCGCACAAAAGCGATTGGAGGCCATTCGCGAATACGCGGAATTCGGCGCAGGCTTTAAAATTGCTCTGCGCGACATGGAGATCCGCGGTGCGGGTAATCTGCTCGGTTCTCAACAGCACGGGCATTTGGATGCCATTGGCTACGACCTGTATATCAAGCTGCTCAATCAAGCGGTATTGGAGGAAAAGGGAGAAGCGATTGCCGAGGAGGTAGAATGCACCGTATCGTTGCAGTTTGACGCCTTTTTGCCCGAAAAATATGTGCCCTACCCTGCACAGCGTATGGCGCTGTACAAAAAGATCGCCCTGATTGCAACCGAGGAGGATCTCTCAGACGTAACCGACGAATTGGTCGATCGCTTTGGCGACCTTCCGCTCCCCACGCAAAATCTGCTCCGCATTGCGCTCATTCACACCGTGGCATCCCGTTGCGGCATCACCTCCATTCGTCAGGACAGCGTCGGCATTCATATCACGCCGCAAAAGCTGGATTTTGACGTATGGTCGGAGCTTGCAAGCGAATTCCCCGGCAGACTGCGCATGATTATGGCGGGAGAGCCGCATATTTGCCTGCGCCTGCAAAAGGGAGATCAGCCCTTGCAACTCATTCACAAAATATTTGAAAAATATACGGATATTCGTCATAAAAACGCATAAACGCTCTCACAATTTGTTGGTATAATATAAAGAGCGTATCTTATCTTTGTCACTTTTGAAAGGATCTGAAAATTATGAAAAAGTGTTTTGTGCGCACCGTGGCACTGTTGTTATTGGCAGCCATG
>JAZQYE010000021.1:0-15360 GCA_045633385.1 Eubacteriales bacterium
ATTTTAACTACCTCCTTTGGTGAACATCTCAACATCAAAGGCAGTTCGACTGCGTATTTAATTATAACACGGGGGCGTTGTTTTGTCAACGCCCCGTGCGCACTCCCGTGCTTCTTTTTTGTTGAACAGGTTATGTTCAAATCGTTTGTGTAAGTATTATATCAAACTATTTGCTGTTTGACAATGTACTAATGGTACAATTAAAAGCATAACAAAGAGCAACTCCTGATTATAAAAGGCGAGAGCATCTATTTCTTGGCGGAGAAATAGATGCTCTCTTTTTGCTATTTAAAAACATAGCAAAGGGCAACTCCTTTTTGAAAGTGTTCAAAAGTGGTTACCCACGCAATGGCTGGGATAGCTGGATTCGAACCAGCGAAAATGCCAGAGTCAAAGTCTGGTGCCTTACCGCTTGGCTATATCCCAAGGTCTTGAATTAACATGTGATATTATAACACACTTTATTCCTGCTGTCAAGAACTTTTTTCATATTTTTGGCATCATTTTTTGCTTTTTGGCAAAAAAAGAAAAAATGTTTCAAAAAAATTGCGCGGCATACGTCGTTTTGCGCAAAACGGTGTACCGCATTTGCAAGCGGGGCTGTTCCAAACGCAAAAAGCACTTGTAACAGCCCCGTGTCTCTTTTATCAAGCGTTACAGCTTGGAGAGGCTTTCATTCAATTCTCGTCTTTAAATACCCATACGTGACCTCGGCGTCGCCGTACCACTTATCGCTCCACTGCGGGGGAGGCGCGTTTTTTGTTCTGTTTTTATGGCGCAAGCCCCTTCAAAAAGATTTATATCTTATAAGCCGCAAAATATCGCAAAAAATTCACCTTTTTCAAAAATATTTGCATTTTTGAAAATAGCATAGCATAGAAGCCGAAAAAATGCAAGCAAAACGAAAAACAAGCCCAAACAAACCCACTTTCTTTCTTGACAAAAGCAAAAACATATTGTATAATAATTATAGAATTATCATAATGGAGCATTCCGTGCTTCAAAAGAATACGCAAGGAGGGGCGGTTATGGCAAACGGCGACCAAAACAGAATACTTGCCGTGGTCGGTGCTACCGCAAGCGGCAAAACGTCCGTTGCCATTCGGTTGGCAGAGCTCCTTGACGGCGAGGTGATCTCCTGCGACTCCATGCAGGTGTACCGCCGTATGAACGTCGGCACGGCAAAGCCGACCGAGGCAGAGCTTGCCTCGGCGGTGCATCATCTGATCGACATTGTAGAGCCGAACGAGCCCTTTTCCTGCGCAGAATACGTTGCGCTGGCACAAAAAGCCATTGCCGAGGTGCAAGAGCGAGGCAAGCTCCCCATTATTTGCGGCGGCACGGGGCTGTACCTTGACCGTCTGCTTTGCGGCGGTATGGAGGAGACCGAGAGCGATCCGATCCTGCGGCAGTCCTTGCTGGATTTTGCCGCCACGCACGGTGCGCACGCTCTGCACGATCGGCTGCGCGCGGTCGATCCCGAGAGTGCCGACGCCATTCACGAAAACAACGTCAAGCGCGTGGCACGCGCCTTGGAGATCTTTGAAAGCACGGGCATGACAAAGACCGAGCTTGATCGCCGTTCGCGCAAGACGCCGCCGCCCTACGATGCCACGGTCATCGGCTTACAATACACCGACCGTCAAACGCTCTACGGGCGCATCGATCGCCGCGTGGGACAAATGATAGCCGAGGGCTTGGTCGAGGAGACGAGAGCCTTGCAGGATGCGGGCGTATTTGAGGTTAATCTCACGGCGGCGCAAGCCATTGGATACAAGGAGCTGTTCGCGTATCTGCGCGGCGAGGAATCGCTTGCGGCGGCAGAGGAGCGGTTGCGCATTGCCACGCGGCATTACGCCAAGCGGCAGTTGACATGGTTCCGCGCCAAGTCTTACGTACAATGGGTGGACATGGAGCGTGACGGAGCCATGCGCGGCATTGACGAGATCTGTGCCGATATTCTGGAGCGCTTCCACCAAAGCACCTCTCACAAGGAGGTGGCAGGTTGACACGGCGCGAATTTTTAAAGACCTATGCGGTGCGCTTTGCGGTCGCGCTGGCAATGCTCGGCTTGATCGTTTATACCTTTGCACACGCAATGGGCTTTGCGGTGGGCAGTATTTTGACAACGCCCACACGCCTGATCACCGATACACAGATCACGTCCGCCGAGGCGTATCTGTTCCGCGATGAGGAGGTCTTGACCGCAACGCAGACAGGGCTTGTCGATACGCTGTCGCAAAGCGGTGTTAAGGTCAGCAAAAACACCCCCGTGGCAGAGGTCTATGCGGTCTCGCTGACGGGAGACGCACTTGCACAGGCACAGCTTACGTTAGATCGCATCAACCGTGCGCTGTACGTTTTGGAGCAAGGCGAGGTCAAGCCAAGCACCACGCTGGCGCAGGCGGAGGTCTATCGTGCCGAGGCAACGGAGCTGTATCGGGAGATCGGTATGGCGGTAGAGGCGGGAAATCTGGAGCAGATCCCTGCCTTGGAGGAGAAATTTTTGATCGCTCTGCAACGCTACACCTCGCTTGTGGGCGACACAGAGGCAGATGCCTTGGCACAGCCTTTACAACGTGAAAAAAATGCGTTGCTGGAGGGCATTACCCCCGAAACGATCAAAAGCGAGCGTTCCTCCGGTATTTTTTACGACCGCGGATACGTAGATGGGTATGAGTCTGCTTTTACCGTTTCGGCGGCGCAGTCCCTGACTCCGAGTAGCCTGCAAGCGCTTTTAAAGCAAGAACCGCAGGCGTCGAGCACGCAAACGGTCGGCAAACTGGTCTATGGCTACGAATGGTACGTGGCAATGGAGCTTTCCACCGAGGTGGCAAAGGATTTTCAAACGGGGAAGGATTATCGCATCACGTTTTCCGACAACGGGGAGCGAACACTTTGCATGACCTTGGTGCGCTTGCAAGCCGAGGGGGAGCGCGTGGCGGCTGTCTTTCGCTCCGAGGAGCACCCCACGGGGTTCGTCTTTTACCGCGTACAGGAGGTAAAGATCACGGTGGGTGAGAGCACGGGCTTGTACGTTCCCGATGCAGCATTGCAGCAAAAGAATGGCGCAACGGGAGTTTATATCTTTGAGGAAAGCACCGTGCGCTTTCGCCGCATTGACGTGATTTATCGCGGAGACGGATATTGTATTGCAGCTCTGCCGGGCGATGGCTCTGCGACCGAGCTGAATGAAAACGATATTCTGATCACGTCAGGGCGCGATCTGTACGAAGGGAAGGTGTACCAATGAGTGATTTATCTTACATGGACAAAAACGTAGCCGACATTCGTGCGCGGATGCACGCGGCGGCAGAGCGGAGCGGCAGAGATCATGACGCTACGCTGGTGGCGGCAATCAAATACACCGACGTCGAGCACGTCAATTATCTGCACCGTACGCTCGGCGTACATGACGTGGGCGAGAACCGCGTACAGCAATTGCTGGAACGTTGGGATGCGCTCGATCGCGAGGGCTTGCGTGTGCATTTCATCGGCACCCTGCAAAGCAACAAGGTCAAATACATCATCGATAAGGTTTGCATGATCCACTCGCTCGACAGCCTGACTTTGGCAAAGGAGATCGAAAAGCAGGCGGCAAAGCACGGCATCGTAATGGACGTTTTGGCAGAGGTCAACAGCGGAATGGAGGAAAACAAGAGCGGGATCGCGCCCGATGAGGTTGCCGATTTTTGCGTTGCTCTTTCGCAATTTCCGCACGTAAAATTGCGCGGATTTATGACAATGGCACCAAAATGCGAAAAAAAAGAGGATTATCGCAAATATTTTCAAGAAACTTCGCAATTATGTCTTGACATTTGGCAAAAAACACTTCATAATATAGATAGGCCCATTTTATCCATGGGAATGTCCGAGAGCTTTGAGGTCGCAATTGAGGAGGGCGCGGATATCGTTCGCGTCGGCAGAGCCTTGTTTGAGCCTTGAGAGCAACGCAACCGTAAAATCAAAAATAATTTGTATGAAAGAAGATAGAGGAGGCAAAAAATGAATTTACTGAAGAAATTTGTTCGTAACGACAATGCGGATTTTGACGAGGGCTACGACGAAAACGAGCTGTACGTAATGCCCGAGGATATCCAAATGCCCGATGCCGTTGAGGATAACGGTGTATCCGCATTGGAGAACCCCGCACGCAAAGATCCCGAGTTCCATCCCGCAAGTGCAGACAAGGTTTCCCTGAAGCTGCTCCAGCCCAAGAGCCACACCGAGGCTATCAAAATTGCCGATAAGCTTAAGGATGGTTGCATCGTTCTGCTTGACATCAGCCGTCTTTCCAAAGAGCAGGCACACCGCTTGGTTGACTTTTTGGCAGGCGTTGCATACGTGCTTGGCGGCGAGATGATCAGAACCAACAAGAACACCATCGTTATCTCTCCCGCAGGCGTGGATATTTCCGGCTTTGCACCCGAACCGGAGGCTCCCGTTGAAGAGGCTGTCGAGGCTGTTGAAGCCGAGGAGTACGAGGAAGCTGTTGAGGCAGTGGAGTACGAGGAAGTATAACCTTGCGCGATAGGGCTGTTGCAATGGCGGCAGCCCTTTCCCGTTTTTTGATGTAAAAGATGTAAAAGGAGATTATTATGGATACCGTCGTTTATATCATCAAGCAGACCGCTGTGGCATTGCTGGGTGTTTTGGATTTTGCCATGCTTTTGCGCGCCATTATGTCGTGGTTCGATCAATTGGGCGAGAGCAAGCTTTCCATGTTTCTGTTTGCCATCACCGAGCCCATCATTTTGCCCGTGCGTCGCTTGTGTGAAAAAATGAATTGGTTTCAGGGTACCCCCTTGGATATGCCCTTTATGATCACGCTGATCCTCATTCTCGTTGCGCAAAGCTTGTTGGAGGTATTGCTCTGATGCGCGAGGGATTGGAAAAGGATCTGCTTGCGGCAAGGCTGGAGGACGCCGTTCGTCGTTGTGAGGCGGGGGCTTTGTCGGTCTTGCCCTTTTTAACGCCGCGCGAGTGCCGACGCGCCGAGCGAGAGCTGACCGCGCGCGGTATGCGTGAGCAGTTTTGGTTCTGGGGCGGCTATCCAACGGCAGAGCGCGCTTGTTTGTTTTTGTTGCCCGATTACCTCGTGGCTTGCTTGAGTGCGCCCGTGTGGGAGTGTGAAGCCGACGAGATCTTGGCATTGCTTGGCGACGACGCCACCGACGCCGTTGCCGCCGTGCGCGTAGTGGGGAGCGGCTTTCGCAATCTTTCGCACCGCGATTTTCTCGGTTCGGTCTTGGGGCTTGGCTTAGAGCGCGATGCGTTGGGCGACGTAGCCGTTCAAAATGAGCACGAGGCGGTCATTTTCTGTCCGCAAAATCTCGTTCCGTTTTTGGTGGGAGAATTGACCAAGGTTGCTACCGATACCGTCAAGTGTCGCCCGTACGAGGTAGATGCGCAGTTTACCGACGGAAAGCGTTACCGCCCCATCAGTGATACCGTTGCATCGGCACGCCTGGACTGCGTGGTCGCCGCGCTCTGCAATCTTTCCCGTGAGGCGGCACAAACCGCCATTCGAAGCGGAACGGTGGAGGTCGAATTCGAGCCTCAAGAGCGAGTCGATTTCGTGCTCGTACCACCCGCAACCATCTCGGTGCGCGGCTATGGTAGATTCGTCCTGCGCTCCTTTGACGGCGAAACAAAAAAAGGACGACTGCGCCTCCGTGCCGATCAGTTGATATGAGAAATTTTTGAGTTTTTTGTGAGAGGGATCTTTTTCAAAAGGTGCAGACAAAAAACTATGCGGAAAGGGGATTGCTTGTTGACTTTTGGGGGCGGAGGTGTTATAATAGGCTTATACGGGGAGGATGGTTTAATGATCCAACGATCCCGACAAAATTGACATACAGAACAATGGAGGGCAGAAGATGAAAACCTTATTGATCTTGGCGGACGGTATGCGTCCCGATGCATTGGCAGGCTGTGCGGAGGCGCAGCGCATTTTAAAGGATTCGGTCTATACGCTGGAGGCGCAAACGGTCATGCCGTCGGTGACACTGCCGTGCCACATGTCGCTCTTTTACAGCGTCGATCCCATGCGTCACGGAACGACCACCAACACCTACGCGCCGCAGGTAAGACCGATCGACGGTCTTTGCGACGTGCTCAAGGCGCAAAAAAAGAAGAACGCCTTCTTTTACAGCTGGGGAGAATTGCGCGACCTTTGCCGCCCCGCATCCTTGGATCACTCTCTTTTGATCAAGGGCGGAACCTTTGGCTACGATATGGCAAACGATCAATTGACCGATGCCGCCATTGCGCTTTTGAACAGCACGGATATTGATTTTACCTTCCTTTACTACGGCTATCCCGACGGCGCGGGTCACGGGCACGGCTGGATGAGCGAGCAGTACATGGAGGCGATCGACAATAGCTGGAGAAACACCGCAAAGATCATTTCCGCGCTCAAGGATGACTACGCGGTGATCATTACGGCAGACCACGGCGGTCACGACCGTTGCCACGGCACGTCCTTGCCGGAGGATATGACCATTCCGCTGATCTTTACGGGCGCGGCAAAGGATCTGATTGGGGATCTGCAAGGCGCTACGATCATGGATATTGCTCCCACAGTGGCGGCGCTGATCGGCGTTGATGCCAACGAGGAGTGGGAAGGCAAGAACCTGCTCAAATAAAAAGCACCGCAGTGCAAAAGGAGGAAGAAGATGCGAGTCGAATATGATGTTTCCTACGGCAAGCACGAAGCGCAAAAGCTGGATCTGTATTTGCCGGATCGTGCCGAGGCAGTAATGGTCTATTTTCACGGCGGCGGCTTGAATGCGGGAGATAAGGAAGGCTCCAAATATTTTGCACCGTACCTTGCTCAAAAGGGCGTTGCAGTTGCCACGGCGAATTATCGAATGTACCCCAATGCAAAATATCCCGATTTTGTAGAGGATGCCGCGCTTTGCGTTGCATGGGTGTACGATTATATGCGCACGCATCTGTCGTGTGAGCGGCTGTACGTGGGCGGCTCGTCTGCCGGCGGCTACCTTTCCATGATGCTGTGCTTTGATACGCACTATTTGTCTGCGGTTGGCGTCGATCCTGCCTGCATCAGCGGCTATTTTCACGACGCAGGGCAACCAACCACGCATTTTAACGTCTTGGCGGAGCGCGGAGAGGATTCGCGCCGCGTGATGATCGATCAAGCCGCGCCGCTGTATTACGTTGGCTTGGAGAAGACCTATCCGCCCATGCGCTTTATCGTTTCGGATAACGATATCAAGGGCAGGTACGAGCAGACCATGCTGACCGTTGCCACGCTTGCGCATTTCGGATATTCGAATTTCGAATATCGCCTCATTCACGGCAAGCACTGCGCGTATTGGAATCAAGCGGACGAAAACGGCGACAGCAAATTGGGAAAGATGATTTTTGAATTTATCGACGACTGCGCACGCGGCGGATTGTCGTAACACTTGAACGTGGAGGAAAAAAGCATGACAGAGATCATGATCACCGAGCGAAACGAAAGCGATTTTATGACGGATATGCGCGTCGCGGCTGTGAAGTCAGACGGAACGGTTTGCTCCACGGGCGTGTTCCGCTATTTGCGTTCGAGCTTTGGAAAGAGTGAGATCACGGCAATGACCGCGGGCGGAATTGCCACGCCTGTACATTTCCGCAGAGGAGGAAACGTACGAAAAATGTTTGAGACGATGCACTGCACGGCAGCCGACGAGGGTGCTGCGGTTGCGCTCCTGCATCCGTTCTCTTTTTCCTATTATCGTCAATTCGGGTACGAAAAGGTTTCCGATCACGTAATCGTGCGTTTTCCCACAAGCAAGCTCGATTTTGTACCGCGCCGTTGTCTGCTCGTGCCCTATGATGAGAGCAAGCTTGCCGACGTGCTGACTGTTTACAATCGTTTTGCAAGCGGCAGAAATCTGTTGTTCCATCGCTTTGACGGCAGGTACTACCAAGACCCCAACAAACAGATCTACGTGTTCTATCAGGACGGTGTGCCCACGGCATACCTGACCTTTTCGGCAAAAAAAGAGCTGATCGTCAATCACATGGGGAACGGCGTAGTGACCGTTCACGAGATGTGCTACACTTCGCCCGATGGCTTGCGCGAGATCTTTTCCTTCTTGCGAATGTTTGAGGGAGAGTACGACGAAATCGAGCTTGCCAATATCGCGCCTTGCCCCGAGGCAGAGCTGCTCCTGCGGCACTACACGCACACGACCTACCGCACGGTGCCCGATATTATGGCACGGGTGCTGAACACCGAAAAAATGCTGTTGGCGGCAGAATATCCGCAACACGAAGGGCGTTTTACCGTTCAGGTGGAGGACACGCTCCCAAGCGTGCGCGGTACGTTCTGCGTGGCATACGGCGGTGGCAAGGTCTCTGTGACAAAGACCGATGCCTGCCCCGACCTGACCTTGACTGCGCCTGCTTTCACACGCTTGATCTACGGCTATGATGGTGCAAGCGCCGCCGTTGCAAGCTACATGGATGGCGTACAAATCCTCGGCAACGCCGAAGACTTCTTCCGCGCATTCCCCAAAAAGCCTTGCGGCGTATTTGAGCATTTTTGATGGATGCATAAGATGTTTTGTGGGAGGGACTTTTTTCAAAAAGTCCCTCCCACAAAATATCTACAAGAGCGCTTGGAGGTGTTGGACCTTCTCGCAGAAGGTTCCGACAAAAACGCGATAGAAGGTTGGCCTCTTTGTTTCACAAAAAAATCTGCAAAAAAATACGTGTTGGCGTTGTTTTTTATATTTGTTTATGTTATAATAATAAATAGTGAGACAGATGGAGGGGCAATATGATTCGAGCAGTTTTGTTTGATATGGACGGAACGCTGTTGGACAGCGAAAAGATATATCGGAGGACGTGGGTACAAGCCATGCATGATCTGGAATTGGACATGGACGAGGAGCAATTCTTTCGGGACGTTTCGGGCATGAACATGGCGGGTATCAAGGCGTTTTGCAAGCAGGCGTATGGGGTGGATTTCCCCATTGACGAACTCGCGGAAACGAGACGCGCACACCTGATGGCGTTTTTGGAGAATCATCTTCCGCCCTTAAAGCCCGGCGTGCCGCAGATTCTGGAAACCCTGCGAGAGAAGGGGATTGGCATTGTTTTGGCGACCTCGTCCGGTTATGCGTACGCCACAAAGCTGTTGCAACGCCTTGGCATTGACACCTACTTTGATGCCGTTATGGCAGGTGATCGCGTGGAGCACGGCAAGCCGCACCCCGAGATCTTTTTGCGTGCGGCAGAGCTGATCGGTCGCACTCCCGAGGAATGTGTGGTGGCAGAGGACAGCCAAAATGGCGTTCGTGCAGGTCATGCGGCGGGTATGCGTACCGTTATGATCCCCGATCTTCAGCCCTGCACCGACGAGCTGCGTCCCTTTTTGTGGCACTGCATCGATACCTTGTGGGAGCTCCCCGCGTTGATCGAGGCAGAAAACCGAAAGCTCGCTCAATAAAAGCTTGAAAAAAGTTTGGAATAAATTCGGAAAGAGAGAAACAACAAGATGATTGCAAAAGCATTGGCAGAGGAGGTTCTTGCCTGCGCCATGAGCGGCGGTGCCGATTTCGTGGAGCTTTACGGTGAGATCACTCGTAATAACAGCATCAACATGGTGGACGGTAAGATCGACCGTGTCACCGACAATTTGATTTCGGGCGTTGGCATTCGCGCCTTTTTGGGCACCAAGACCGTTTTTGCCAGCACCTCCGACACTACGCGCGAGGGGCTTCTCAAGTGTGCGCGCTCTGTTGCGGTGGCAATGGGTGAACTGTGCGCCGTGACGAGCATTGTGCTCAAAGAGAGAATGTTCCCCAACATCCACCCCGCAAAGATTATTCCCACAAGCGTGGATGCAAAGATCCGCGCCGATCTGCTTCGTGCCGGCTGTTTTGCGGCCAAGGAGTACGACGCGGCGATCTCGCAGGTCAGCGGTGTGTTGGCAGGCGTGGATCATACCATTCTGGTCGCCAATACCGAGGGACTTTATACCACCGACCGTCACATTCGCACCCGTATGGCGATCTCCTCGGTGGCAAGTGCCGCAGGTGTCAACCAATCGGGCTTCAACGGCCCCGGTGCGGGCATGGGCTTGGAGTTCTTTGATCTGGTCGATCCCGTTGCCATCGGTCGCGAGGCTTCTCGCTCCGCTATGGTCAACCTCGGCGCCGACTATTGCCCCGCAGGTACTATGACCGTTGCCATTGAAAACGGCTTTGGCGGCGTGATTTTCCACGAGGCGTGCGGACATTCCCTGGAGGCGACCTCGGTTGCCATCGGTGCTTCGCAAATGACGGGCAAGCTCGGTCAGCAGATCGCAAATCCCAAGGTTACGGCAATTGACGACGGCACCATTCCCGGTGCTTGGGGCTCGGTCAACATCGACGACGAGGGCACGCCCACCCAAAAGAATATCCTCATCGAAAACGGTATTTTGAAGAATTATATGATCGACCGCCTTGGCTCTCGCCGCATGGGAATGCCGATGACGGGCAGTGCGCGCAGACAGAGCTACGAGTACGAGGCGACCTCGCGCATGACCAACACCTATATCGATAACGGTCCCGATAAAAACGAGGATATCATTGCATCGATGGAGTACGGTCTGTACTGCAAAAAGATGGGCGGCGGCTCGGTCAATCCCTTGACGGGAGCATTCAACTTCTCGGTTGCCGAGGGGTATATCGTGCGAAACGGCAAGATCTGTGAGGCGGTGCGCGGCGCATCTTTGGTCGGCACGGGCTCCGAGATCTTACAAAACATTGACATGGTCGGACAAAATCTGGATCGCGCACAGGGTATGTGCGGCTCTGCCAGCGGCAGTGTTCCCACCGACGTGGGACAGCCCCTCATTCGCGTTTCGTCCATTACCGTAGGAGGTCGTTGATATGTTGTTTGAGCAAATGAAAAAAGCACTCGTTGCCGCCGCAAAAAAGGCAGGCATCGAGCAATATGAGATCTACCATCAGGTCAGCGAAAGCGTCAGCGCCGAAACACTGAAGGACGAGATCAGCGCGTTTGCCTCCAGCGTCAGCGGCGGCATCTGCTTCCGTTGCATCGTGGACGGAAAAATGGGCTACGCTTCGGGACAGCTCATGACCGAGGATGCCATGGAGGAGCTGGTCAAGTGCGCGATCTCCAACGCGCAATGCATTGACAGCGAGGACGAGGTCTTTATCTTTGAAGGCTCGGAGAAGTATGCCGAGATCGACGGCTCACAGATCAAACTGACCGATGCCTCGGTCATTCGCGATACGGCACTTCGTCTGCAAAAAGAAACTTACGCGCAAAGCGACAAGGTATCCGACGGTACGCAGTCGGTTGCAATGTCCTCGGTCAGCGAGGTGCACCTGTACAATTCCAACGGTTTGGAGCTGTTTAACCGCACGGGTATGAGCGGTGCGTATGCCTCTGCCGTAGTTCGTGACGGCGAGGAGGCGCAGGAAGGCTTTGACTTTGCCGTTGGTGCAGATTACGCCGCTATGGGCGACCTTTCCGCACGTGTCGTACGCGATGCGTTGGATAAGATCGGCGCGACCGTGGCTGACTCCGGCAAATACAACGTCATTTTTGACGGCAGAGAGTTCCGTAACTTTTTGTCGGTCTTTTCCTCGGTGTTCTCCGCCAAGAATGCACAGCTTGGTTTGTCGCTTTTGGCAGGCAAGGAGGGAGAGCAGATCGCCGCTCCCTTTATCAACGTGATCGACGATCCCATGCGCGAGGGTGCGCCCATTCAAACGCCGTTTGACGGTGAGGGTGTTGCAACCGCGCGCCGCGCCGTGATCGAAAACGGCGTGCTCAAAACGCTGTTGTACGACCTGACCACCGCCAAAAAGGCAGGCGTGGCTTCTACGGGTAACGGACAAAAGGGAGGCTATGCTTCTCCTGTTTCCATCGCCCCCTACAACTTTGCACTGATGGCGGGTGAGGACGACCTCGACACGCTTTTCCAAAAGGCGGGCAACGGCATTTATATCACCGAGTGCAAGGGCTTCCATGCGGGAGCTGATTCGGTCACGGGCGATTTTTCCATTGAGAGCGCGGGATTTATGATCCGTGACGGAAAGAGAGCCGAGCCGATC
This sequence comes from Eubacteriales bacterium, assembly GCA_045633385.1. GTDB lineage: Bacteria > Bacillota > Clostridia > Oscillospirales > CAG-272 > UMGS1865. The sequence continues at coordinate 12,087 of JAZQYE010000021.1, forward strand.
AAGTCCTTTACCGTTGCGGGCAATTTCTTTGATCTGCTCAAAGAGATCGATTCGCTTGGCAACGAGATCCGCTGGGGCTTTCCCGGTGGCAGTACGGTGTTTGGTGCGCCCGACGTATTGGTGCGCGGCATGAGCGTTGCCGGAAAATAAAAAATGATTACGAATGCGAGGGTGGGAAAGCTCCCGCCTTTCGCATTCGCGATACAAAACGACTTGACTTTTGACAGATTGGAGAAGCAACATGAAATCGGATCGTGAGCAGGATGCCATGTTGGATCGGCGCGCGGCACATAACAGCATCGCGTTTTCTTTATTTGCACTTTTTTTGAGCTTGTCCTTTTTGGGGGCTGTTCCCGTAGCAATGTCCGTTACGGGAATTGACCGTGCAACGCTGTGGGCAAATTTATTCCGCATTTGTACAAGCCCCTCTAAGCTGGTAACCGATTATTTCGGCGTCGGCTGTCTTTCCAGCACGCTGTTGAACGCGGGCTTGTGCGGACTTGCTTGCAATGTGCTCATTCTGATCAGCCGCACGCGTGCATCCTCTACCACCTTTGCCGCATACATTCTGGTCATTGCGCATTGCTTTTACGGCTTGAACTTTGTCAATATGTGGCCGCCCTTTATCGGCGTTATCATTTATTGCTTTGTTACACGCCACCCGTTGCGCAAAAATTTGCACGTTGCCATGTTTTCTACGGCGCTTGCCCCCTTTATCAGCGACTTTTTGTTCTGCTACCCGTTGGGTATTTACGTGCCGTTGTTTGGCGCAAGACTCAACGTAGTGGGTCTTGGTATGTCGCTGGTATTCGGCTTTGTGTCCGGATTTTTGGTGCCTGCGCTACTGCCGGGAACCACCGCCATGCACCGCGGCTTTAATATGTACAAGGCAGGCTTGGCACTGGGTATGTTCGGCATTTTTGTATATTGCTTTTTGTACAGCACGCTGGGAATAGAGCCTCCCGAGGCTGTTGTGGGCGGGAACGCGCTTTACGAATCCTTTGGCGAGACCTATTGGATTTTTATGAACGTGTTCTTCCTCATCATTTTTACGCTGTCGGTTCTGCTCGGTTTTTTCCTCAACGGCAGACGCTTTCACGGCTACGGAACGCTTTTGAATTGTACGGGCTACGGCTTGGATTTTGCTGATAAATTCGGCATGCCGCTCTGCTTTATCAATTTTGGTGTGTACGGCTTGTGCATTCTGGCGTATCTCAACGTTGTTTTTTTGCTCCCCACCGTCTTCCCGTTTTTGCCGGAGGGTGTTGGCTTTACAGGCCCCACCGTAGGTGTGACCTTTGCGGCATTGACCTTTTCTGCCGACGGTCAGCATCCCAAAAATGTTGCCCCCATTGCGCTCGGCTACGCGCTGTTGTTTTGCGGTGTGTGCGGCATTTGTACGGCGGCAGGGGTGGATATTCCTTGGTCGCTCTCCACGCAGGCATACATCAACGGTCTTGCGTTCGCAACGGGACTTTGCCCCATTGCCGGTAAATACGGTTGGAAATACGGTGTGCTTGCGGGCTTGGTCAGCGCCATTATCTGCAACTCCACGGCGGCAATGCACGGCGGCTTCGTGCTTTATAACGGCGGATTTAACGCAGGACTCACCGCCCTGATCCTGATCCCCATTCTCGATTTTTACAAGATCGCCCCCAAACGGTCGGACGACGAATAACGCTTTTCGGCCCACTATTTACAAGGAGAAAAAATGACTTTATCAACCCCCGAATTTGCTTGGCGTCGCTTTGTTGCGGCGTGCATGGCGCTCTTGTTGACGGTGCTCGGCGTGAGCGGATGCAGTGTAGAGGGCAGTCGCGGAGATTACACGCTTGCATCTGACACAACCACCAATCCGCCCGAAGCCGAAACGCAACCGCCTTCCGATCGACCGCGCGTTGCCTTGACCTTTGACGACGGACCTCACAACGTGCGCACCAAGCTGATCGTAGATGAACTGAACAAATACGGCTACCACGCCACCTTTTTTGTGGTGGGAAACCGCGTGGACGGAACCGAATACAACGGAGGCTCCGCTATGGTTTACGCCGCAGAGCACGGCAACGAGATCGGCATTCACGGCTACACGCACGAGATGTCGGTCAAGTACAGCTCCTGCTCCAACGAGCGTTACGCCTATGAGATCTCCAACACGTTGAGCGCCATTCGTCAAAAGCTCCCCGATTACGAGGTGCGCCTGATGCGTCCCATCGGCGGTGCGATCTCGCCCGAGCGTGTGGAGCAAAGCCCGTATTCCGTCATCAATTGGAACATCGACACGCTCGATTACACGTTCCGCTCTCCCGAGGGAGACGAAGAGCAGATCGATACCATCGTCACCAACGCCCTGCAGGACGTTTCGGACGGTGACATCATTCTGATGCATGACATTTACAACAATACATACGAGGCAACGGTCATCATTCTGCAACGTCTGCACGAAATGGGCTTTGACGTGGTCACCGTTTCCGAGCTCTTGGGCGACACCGCACGCCCCGGCACAAAATACACGCACGGACCTAAATGAATGAGAGGTCTTGAGAGCTTTATGGGAGAAGCTTTTTAAAGCTTCTCCCATAAAGCTTTAAAAAGCTTTTTGAAAACTTTCTTTTGGCTATGTTGCACAATTTTTGGCAGGCTTTTTTGTGCACTATTGATAGTTGACAAAAGTGGTGCTTTTTGGTATAATGGTGATAGGTGTCGCATTGGCATCAAATATTACAAAGGAGGGAAAAGAAATGAAACTCTTGACCAAAATTGCAGTTTTGTTGCTGGCGATCCTGATGCTCGTTCCTTGTCTTGCTGCTTGCGGCGGCGATAACGGCGAGGAGACCACTACTGTTGCCGACAACAAACCGCAAACTCCCGGCGGTGAAGAAACTACCACTGAGAAAAAAGACCCCGACTACATTGATCCCGTTGACCTGAGCAACAACGGCATGGATTACGTTTACAAGGCATACATCCGTTCCAACGTTGTTTCCAACGGCGGCTTCCTTTGCGAGGACTTCTGGGTAGCAGAAGCAACCAACGATGCGCTTTCTTTTGCCGTTTATTCCAGAAACCAAACCATTCAGGAGACCTTCCACTGCCGCATTCAACAGATGCTGGCGGAGAACAACGACCAGTACGCAGAGCTGAAGGGCTTTTACAACAACAGCGAGAAGTATGACCTTGCCGTTTTGATGGCAAGCTATGCTGCTTCTGCTGCAACCTCCAACCTGCTCAAGGACATTCAATCCTTGGACTTTGTTGATCTAACCCACCATTCCTT
>JAZQYE010000022.1:0-19590 GCA_045633385.1 Eubacteriales bacterium
AAAGCGTTCCGCTCGCCCAACCAACGTAAGGCGCTGTCATCAGTCCGTAAAAATAGCGTGGTCCTACCGCATACGGCTTGGCTGACGCCACGGCAAAGATCTCGTCGGTCAGACCGAACGACATCAGCATACGGTGCGGCACGGTACAATTGACATCTAATTTTTGCGTGAGCGAAATCCCCATGAGCGAGTAGCGCAAATTGATGACAAGCTGTGTCAATATCATTTCCAACAGCGTTCCCGCCGCTGCAATGATGGCAACGCCTGCGACCTGCCCTGCAGAGGTCACGTTGGTCATGGATATGATCAACGCCTCCAGCACGCGAATGCCGTCGCCTACCGCCGAAATACCAAAGCCAAAGGAAACCGACAAATACCCAAGTCCGATGGGAATACCGTCGCGAAAGCCATTCCAATAATGATACGGCGATTTTTGAAGCATAACAACGCACCTCCTCTTTCTTTTTTTGCAACAGATAAGATTATACCACAACAAAAGACTTTTGTCAATTCATTTTAGTTGTATTTTCAACAATCCGTTGTACCGTTTTTGGCGTTCTCTCTTGACAAAACCGCCACGACATGGTATAATATGTAAGATTTATGACAAAACGGAAAGGAGTGCTTCCATTGAACAAAAAGCATCGTTTCTTTTATGCACTTCTTCGCCCCGTCGGATATTTGGTCGTTAAGCTCAAGCTTGGTTACCGCTATCAAAAGGCGAAGGATCTGCCCCCCAATTACATCGTTTTATCCAATCACGTTACCGACTACGACCCGATTTTGGTCGGACTCAGCTTTGACCAGATGTATTTTGTCTCCAGCGAGCATATCACGCGCTGGGGCTGGATCTACAAGCTGTTGAACTTTGTGTTTGAGCCGATCATTCGATATAAAGGCACCATTGCCGCCTCTACGGTCATGGATATCATGCGCAAGGTGCGCAAGGGCAACAGCGTCTGCATTTTTGCAGAGGGTGTACGCACGTGGGACGGTGTCACCAACCCCGTCGTTCCCGCAACCGCCAAGCTGATAAAGGCATGCAGATGTGCGCTTGTTACCTACCGCATTGAAGGCGGATACTTTGCAAGTCCCAACTGGGCATCCTCTGCCAATACGCGCCACGGTCATATTTACGGCGCTCCCGTAAAGGTCTATACCAAGGAAGAAATTGCCGCAATGAGTGAGGAGCAATTGGACGAGATCATTCGCACCGATCTGTACGAAAACGCATACGAGCGTCAAAAGGAGCAGATGCACCGCTACAAGGGCAGCAAGCTTGCCGAGGGCATGGAGAGTCTTTTGTTCATTTGCCCCCATTGCCAAAAGCACGGTACGTTTAGCTCCAAGGGAGACCGCGTGACCTGCTCGGCTTGCGGTCACTCCTTTACGTATGACGAATACGGTATGCTACACGGCACCGAATTTGAAACGCTTTTGGACTTTAACAATTGGCAAAAAGAGCAGGTCGCACGCGACGTGGAGCAAGGCATTTCCTACACGGTGGAAAATGCAACGCTTTCCACCGTGTCGGAGCACGTTGCAACCGTGGTAGCAAGCGGAACGGTGCAGATCGATTCCGAGTATTTGCGCGTTGGAGAGCATGAGATCGCGCTCTCCGCAATTCCCGATCTTGCCATTCACGGTCGTCATTCCTTGGTCTTCTCCACGGGTGAGGCATATCACGAATTGCGCATTCCGCACGGCTCGAACATTCTTTGCCTTTTGTACTATTACAACTTTTGCAAAAAGGTTGCACAAAAGGTTTGAGCGATACCAAAAATACGTCAAGCAGCTTAAAGGGCTGAGTCGGTTGACTCAGCCCTTCTTTTTTCGTTCATTTCATCGGTTGAAAGCGTTCGCGCAAGCCGTCGGTCGTATGGACGTCACCGCTTGTGGTAATAAAGATCGCCTCAAAATCGTACGCTCCGCTCTTATAAAGCTCTGCAGCACGCGCCTCCCCCATGACAAAAAGCGCCGTGGAGAGTGCATCGGCAAGAGCTCCGTCTTGGCAAATGATGGCAACCGAGCAAAGTCCTGTGTCGGCAGGGTAGCCCGTTTGCGGATCTAAAATATGGTGATATTGCTCTCCTTCAACGGTGTAATACCGCTCGTAATCGCCCGACACCGACAACACCTCGCCTGCCTGCATCGTCAGCGCACCCGCATATCCGTTCTCACTTTTGGGGTTTCGTAACGCAATACGATAAGGCTCGTTCTTTGGCTTTTGACCAAATACAGCAACGTTACTGCCAAAGGAGACCAAGCCTCCCGTGACGTTGCAGGACTCCAAATAAAAGATGAGCCGTGAAATCGCTGCCCCCTTACCAATGCCGCCGAGGTCGATCTTGACCTCCTTTTGCGTTTTGGAGAGCGACTGTCCCTGCAAATGCAAGGCTTCAAAGCCGACTGCTTGCAAAACGGCATTCATTTGCGCTTGCTCGGGGAGTTGATCTGCCTCCTCTGCTCCCTGCCACAGCTCGACCAAAGGCGCTACGGTAATATCAAACGCGCCGTCGGTCTTTGCGGAAACGTCAAGCGCGGTGGCGATCATCTCTGCGGTGCGTGCATCCAATTGCAAGGAGATCTCCGCCTCGTTGAACGCAGAGATCTCACTTTTGGAGTCATGCCTTGACCAAATCGACTCCAGCTCCTTTAAAATGGCACGGCACTCCTCAAAAATCGGCTCTGCCGTGTCGGCACTTGCGTACAGCGTCACGGTAATGACCGTATCCATAAAAAAGAAGGTCTCCTCGCTTTTTTGCGTGGTCGTGCACGCGCAACAGCCAAGAAGCATGCCCGCGCACAAAAAAATACAGATCCATTTTTTCATTCCGTCACCTCACGCTCCAAGCAAGTGCTTGCGCACCGCCTGCAATTTTGGAACGGCAAGATTTAACAAGATGCCAACGATACCGCCGTATATGACCGATGCAATGAGCAATGCGGGCAGATACGAGGTCAGCAAAGTACCGTCAAACAGCGTGACCGCCGCTATGACCTGCCCTGCGTTGTGTGCCGCCGCACATGCCACCGATACTCCAACAAAGCTGCAACGGCGGCAAAAAAGATGCATCAGGATCAATACCGCAAAGGAGAATAATCCGCCCATTGCCGAAAAATAGAGCGACGTGGGAGAGCCGAACAGCGTTCCCATGATCAAAATGCGCACCGCAGAGACCACGGCGGCATCCACGGGGTGAAACACGCAAAACACGGCAACGACCACCACGTTGGCAAGCCCCAACCGAAAGCCCGGCAAAGGAAGTAACAGATCAAACGGAAGTACCGCCTCCAGATAGGAGAGCATCATGGCAAGCACACACAGCATAGCATCTAAGCACAAACGGCGCGTCAGCTTACCCCGCAACGAAATCGACATCGCTATCCCCTCCTTCGATCCGCAGAGAAACACCCGCAGGTGCGCAAAGAATGCTCTCTCCTGTTTTGGAGATCCAACCGCTCGTCATGCATACGCCGTCTTGACAGTTGCTGTGCGACACACGCACGGCACGATCCCTGATCTCGATCGAGAGCGTGATATCGCCGGAGGATATTTGAAGCACTTGTGCTTCATCAAGTGCGTATTCGGTACTGCCGCTCGGAGTGACAACGACCAACGTCTCGGCACTCACGCGGCTTTGCCACGGTTGCCAAAGCAACAGCAATGCCGACAACAGTACGATCAGCATAACGAGCACGTCGTAAAAGCCGAATTTGACACGAAACATACAAAATCCTCCTTCTTTTTGATCTCCTATTTATTATAACAGAAAAAGATGCAAAATGCAAGATTTCGGGCAAAAAAGTTACCGATACACACTTTTTCTGTTTTTGCATACAATGATACGGAACAGAATGATAGGAGGAAGCGTATGTATCAAGAAAATTTGCCACCCGATTCGATGGGATATCTGGTGGTTCATGCAACTACCGCTCGCGGCGCGATCCCCTTGGAGGGGGCGCGCGTTTACGTTCGCGGTTACGAGCCGGAATTTACCCCCTCACGGGGAGACATCCTTATTTCAACGGTTACTGGCAGAGACGGCAACACCGAGCGGATCGTTCTGCCTGCTCCTGCGCGCCAAAACTCCGAAGCACCGCAAAACGCTCTTCCCGCTTTTTCCAATTATAATTTGGAGGTGCGTTTGGAGGGATACGGAATGCAAAGCTTTAGCGGCATTCCCATTTTCAGCGGAATTACGGCAATTCAGCCCGTCGATCTCATTCCCCTTTCGGAAAACGGCGTGCAAGAGCCGTTTCGCCCCGAGGAGGAGCGTTTTTTTGAGACCTCCCCCCACGATCTTTAAGCAAAAAAAGGAGAATGCCATGCCGCAAACACCGTTTATACCGCAAAGCATTACCGTTCATTTGGGACCGCCCGAATCGAATGCCGAAAACGTGACCGTTCCCTTTTTGGATTACGTTGCAAACGTCGCCTCCAGCGAAATATACCCCACCTGGCCCGAAAACGCCATTCGCGCCAATATGTACGCACAGATCTCCTTTGCCCTCAACCGTATCTACACCGAATATTACCGCTCGCGCGGCTATGATTTTGATATTACCAACGCCACGTCTAACGACCAATCCTTTGTCAATGGCAGAGTGGTCTTTGAAAATATACGGGAATTGGCAGGCGAGCTGTTTGACCAATACATTCGTCGTGAGGGGAATATTGAGCCCTTGTTTGCCCAATATTGCAACGGAACTACGGTCACCTGCCCGGGGCTCTCACAATGGGGTACGGTGGAGCTTGCCAATCAAGGACTAACCCCCTACGAAATACTGACCTATTACTACGGAAACGATATTGAATTGGTTCGCAACGCGCCCGTGATGGGAAATGAGCCCTCGGCACCGCTCTACCCCTTGCGCGTGGGATCGACAGGAGACGACGTGAGAACCGCACAGATACAGCTCAACCGTATTTCGGCAAACTACCCCTCCATTCCAAAAATCCTTGCCACCGACGGTATTTTTGCAGAGGATACCGAGGCGGCGGTGCGAAGATTTCAAGAGATATTTCAGCTGGATCCCGACGGGGTCATCGGCAAAACCACGTGGTATCAGATACGGCGCATCTACAACGCAGTCAAGCGGCTTGCGGAACTGAACTCGGAGGGGATCACACTCAACGAGGTCACCCAACAGTACCCCGGTTCCTTGCAATTGGGCAGTAACGGAGACGGCGTACGCAACCTGCAATACTACCTCTCGTATCTATCTCAATTTTATGACATCATTCCTGCCGTACCGATCGACGGCGTGTTTGGAGACGAAACGCGCGCATCGGTTCAAGCGGCACAGCGTACCTTTGGGCTGATCCCCGACGGAGTGGTAGGAGAATTGACTTGGCATGCGTTGACAAACGCTTACCTCGGCATTGTGCGCACCGTTCCACAGCAATACGTCCAAGGCGTCGTCGTTCCGTACGGTGGCGTTCCCTTGCGTATCGGGTCGGATTCCGATGCCGTACGGCTCTTGCAGGAATATCTCAACGCGGTAGCAGGTGCATACTCCGAAATTCCAACGATAGATGTCACAGGCTATTTCGGCCCTCGCACGCAGGAGTCGGTCATCGCGTTTCAAGCGCTGTTCGGTCTCAATCCCAACGGTGTGGTCGCATCGGTGACGTGGAATGAGCTTTTGCGCGTTTATGAGACCGTTTATCAAGGAAGTATGCTACAGCAAGGGCAGTTCCCCGGCTTTGACATTGGTGCGTAAAAAGCAGAAAGGAGATCTTTTATGACAGAAGAATACCAACGAACAGCCGTACGGAATTTACAAAGCTATCTGCGTCAGCTCTCTTATCACGATCGATCCATCACTGCCCCACCCATTGACGGCATTTTTGAGGCGGATACGCGCCGCGCATTGCGGGAATTTCAAGAAACACGTTCCCTACCCGTAACGGGCGTAGCAGACCGCCGCACGTGGGACGCGCTTTACGCCGCTTACCGCGCCTCACTCAACCAAGCTACGCCGCCGCGTGAGGTTGCCGTGCTCCCTTTTTTGGCAGAAGAGATCGCTTTGAGCGTTGGAAGCGAGGGATTTGCCGTAACGGTGCTTCAGCACATGCTGCGTGAATTGAGCGAGAGCCACGCAGAGTGGGCGGATATTGCCGTAAGCGGTGTATTTGACGGTGAAACCGCAAACGCCGTTCGTTCCTTTCAAAAAAAGAACGCCTTACAGCCAAGCGGCAACGTGGATCTTTCAACGTGGAATAACATAGCCGACCAATACAACATCCTGCTTGCAACACAGCAATATCCTTAATCAAAATACAAAAACGGCAGAAATACAAGACTGCACACTTGCATTTCTGCTGTTTTTAATTTATACGATTCCCTTTGCAAGGCTTGTGGAAAGCGCGCCTTGATGCTCGTCGTATCCGCAAAGGATAACCTTGGTACTGCCGTCATCGCAGTATTCCACCACCGATACCGATGCATTGGGGCAAAACGCTACGGCACCCGTCTCCTCCGGCAGATATCCCTGCCACTTTGCGCACAACACGCGAATGGGAGTTGCGTGTGTAAAAATGGCAACGCACTCGCCGCGATGTGCCTTTGCGATGCGCTCAACCTCGGCACAAATGCGGTTAGAAAGAGCAACAACGCTCTCTCCCCCATCGGGCTGTGCCCTGCCGCAATCGTTGCGCCAGACCTCATAGCTTTTGGGAAAGATGCGCATCAATTCCTCAAATGCAATCCCCTCCCAAGCGCCTGCATCGATCTCTCGAAGCTGTCGATTTGGAATGATCGGCAAGCCGTGATCGCGCGCCGTCGGCTCTGCCGTTTGCATGGCACGCAACAGGTCGCTTGCATAGACGTGCGTAATTGGGTAATCGGCAAGAAAACGCGCGGTATTTTGCGCTTGCAGGTATCCAAGCTCGGTCAGCGGTATATCGGTATGCCCTGCAAATATCGATTCTAAATTCGCCGTGCTTTGACCGTGACGAACAAAGATCATAGTGGTCATATCAATCAATTTCCCTTCTGATTTCTTTTTTTGAGTCGGCGGAAGAGGAGTGCCGCCAAGCAAATGGCGGGAAACAGGGTGGCAAAGCAGAATGCCGGGCGCAGATCCCCACCGCATGCATCCGCGATCACGCCCGAGAGCGACGGACCCGTCAAGCAACCGACATCCCCCGCAACCGCAAGAATGGCAAAGAGCGACATACCCGCCATTGGCATTGCCTCCGAGGCACAGCTCAAGGTTCCGGGCCAAAAAACGCCAACGCTGAGTCCGCACAAGGCGCATCCGATCAGGGCTACGTAAGGATTAGAGGCAAACGCCGCCAACAGATACGCACCGATACAGCCGACACAGCCAAACATCATCCAAACGGTCAAGTCAACGCGCTCGCTGAATCTTCCGTACAGCACACGCGCCGTTCCCATCATCAAAGCAAACATGCAAGGGCCGAGGAGGTCGCCAAGGCTCTTTTCAATACCAAGTGCCGACTCTACGAATGCAGATGCCCATTGGCTCATGATCATCTCCCCTGCTCCCGCGCACATCATCATTACAAGGAACAAAAAGAAGATGGGGCGTTGAAACAGCTTTTTCAGCGGTGCGCCGCCCTCTGCCTGATCTCCCGGCAGGCGATAGAGCGGAACGATCGAAAACGCGACCGCTCCCACCGCCGGAATGATCGCCCACAGCATGGGCAGGATCTTCCAAAATGCGGAGATCTCAAAAAAGAAGAAGAAAACACCCGAAAGCAGTACGACGCCTGCCTGCCCCCAGCAATAAAAGGAGTGTAGCAGACTCATGTTGCCCGATTTTTCGTCGGTGGGACAAGCCTCCAGCACGGGGCTGATGATGACCTCGGTAAATCCACCGCCACTGCCGAGCAACGCCTCTGCCAGCAAAAGCCCCAAATACGGCGGCATCAATTGCGGCAAAAGAGAGAGCCCGAAAAGACCCAAAACGGTGAGCACGTGTGCCAGCACGGCGCAAAAGCGCAAATTGACGTGTTTGGAAAAGGCAGACGCCAAAACGTCAACCAAAATTTGAACGATAAAATTGACCGCAACGAGCATGCCGAGCTCGGTCGCGGAAAGTGCGTATTCCTTTTGAAACGTCAGGTACAAAAGAGGGGCTAAATTGATGCAGATCGCCTGCGTGATATACCCGTTGTAGCACGCAAGCACGGTAGAGCGGTAGGTTAACTTCATGTTTTTTCCTTTGCAGAATAAGATATGCATTGCCTTGAAAGCGACAACACCAAACACGAAAATTATACCACAAAAGTCCTTTTTTGTAAACCCCTTTTTGCAAAAGCAGTTCGTTTTTTATCCTATCTTTATATTCCTCTGAAAAAAGCAGTTGCTTTCGGATCTGTACCTTTGATTTTGCACTTGTAATTTTTGAAAATGTGTGCTATAATATCTTATCAAAACAGAAACGAGGACTTTTATGAAAGACTTTTTATACGCTGATACCCTGCTCCCCATTATCCGTCAGGCGGGAGAGCAGATGCGCGCGGCACACACGCGGTCGGAGGACGATATCTCTGCCAAAAGCGGAGACGTCAATTTTGTTACGCTGTATGACGTACGCATTCAGGAATATTTGCTGTGCGAGATCAAAAAGCACTACCCCAACGCCTGCTTTATTGCCGAAGAGCAAGAAAACCAAGCAAGTGCACTTGCGGCAGAGCTTTGCTTTATCATTGACCCGATTGACGGAACGACCAATTTTATTCACGATTACTGCCACTCCTGCGTATCGGTGGCGCTGTTCTCGTTTGGAGAGCCGATCTTTGGTGCGGTCTATAATCCGTATCTTGACGAGCTGTTTTGTGCCGAAAAGGGCAAGGGCGCGTATTTGAACGGCACTCGTATGCAGGTCTCCACTCGTCCCACGCAAACCGCGGTCATTGCTTTTGGAACCGCTCCCTACTACAAGCAACGCCTGCAAAAGGCGACCTTTGAGTTATGCAAGGCGCTCTTTTTGGAGGGCGGTGACCTGCGCCGCCTGGGCAGTGCGGCACTTGACCTTGCCTACCTTGCGGCAGGCAGAAACGATATGTTTTTTGAGCTTTTGCTCTCCCCTTGGGATATTGCGGCAGGGTATTTGCTCATCGTTGAAGCGGGTGGCATGATCACCGACCTCAACGGCGAAAAGATCGATTTTTCCGCTCCCTCTCCCGTTCTGGCGGCAACTCCCACAACTTATCCCGATTTGTTGCGATTGGCGTCGAGTGTTGTCGAAAGGTAAACGAAATTTACGCAAAAACGACCTACGACATGGATGTCTATCGATATTTTCAACAAAAAAACGAATTTCATGCACCTGAAATTTCTACCTTATAGGCGTTTTGACGAAATTTTATGCGAATTTTCGTTATAATTGATAATTTACAAATCCAAAAAAATGTAGTATAATATATAAGCCGATGGGCAATCGCTCGTCGGGTTCCCCCTTGTGCACACCGTAAGGGTTTTGTGTAAGTGTCAAGCTTATGGCACCTATCTCACAAAAACAACGGTGTGCCATTTTATTTGAAGCGCAAAGACAGCCGATGTCAGATGTATATTCCTCCCCTTTTCCGTCAAAGATAAGATTGTCAACCAATTTTGCCAATGAAAGGAACTTACTATGAACAAACCGCAAATCGTTCGTTGCTGTGCGCGTGAAATTTTGGATTCGCGCGGCAATCCCACGGTGGAGTCCACCGTTTTTCTCTCCGACGGAACTGTAGGCGTCGCAAGCGTTCCCTCCGGAGCTTCTACCGGAATTTACGAGGCTTGCGAATTACGCGATCAGGATCGCCGCCGCTACGGGGGCAAGGGTGTGAGTGAAGCCGTATCGGGTGTCAGCAAAATCATCTCCCCTGCCCTCTCCGGCATTTATGCAAGCGAGCAGGTAGAGGTCGATCGCATTCTTTGCGATTTAGACGGAACCGAAAACAAAAGTCGGCTCGGGGCAAACGCCATTTTGTCCGTCTCCCTTGCCTGTGCCCGTGCCGCCGCCAATTGGTATCACATGCCGCTGTACCGCTACCTCGGCGGTGCCGCCCCCGGTCGCTTACCCGTACCGATGATGAATATTCTCAACGGCGGTGCACACGCCTCCAACAACGTAGAAATTCAGGAATTTATGATCGCGCCCGTGGGGGCTACCTCTTTTTCGGAGGGTTTGCGCATGGGCTGTGAGATCTATCACACGCTTGGAAGGCTGTTAAAAAACGAGGGATATGCCTCGACCGTAGGTGACGAGGGCGGATTTGCACCCAATCTCTCGGACGACGAGGAGGCATTAGAGCTGATCTGCCGTGCTATTTTGGAGAGCGGCTACAATACCGACACGGTCAAGATTGCACTTGACTGTGCCGCAAGCGAGTGGTACGACGAGGCAGGCAGCTACCGTATGCCCAAGCGTCAAAAGCATTACACGCGCAACGGCTTAATTGAAAATTGGGAGCGGTTATGCTCCAAGTACCCCATTTTTTCGATCGAAGACGGCTTGGATCAACGCGATTTTGACGGCTGGGCAGAATTGACCGAGCGTTTGGGCAAACAGATTCTTTTGGTGGGTGACGATTTGTTTGTGACCAATGAAAAAAGGCTGTTGGAGGGCATTCGTCGCGGTGCGGCAAACACCATACTCGTCAAGCCCAATCAGATCGGTACACTGAGCGAGGTGCTTGACGTCATTGCTTGCGCAAGAAGCGCGGGATACGGCTATATTCCCTCTCACCGCAGTGGCGAGACAGAGGACACCACGCTTGCCGACCTTTGCGTAGCGGTATCTGCCCCCTTGATCAAAACGGGAGCCCCCTGCCGCAGTGAGCGAGTGGCAAAGTACAACCGCCTATTGCGCATCGAAGCCTCTCTCGGCTCGGGAGCACGTTACGGCTTTCAAAAGGAGCTCTCCCCCACATCGCAGACCCGCAAGCCCGCAACCGTGGGGTAAATAAAATACGGTTGCGCTCATAGGATCCATTTTATTGAAAGATAAAAAAGGGGCTGATTCATTTGAATCAGCCCCTGCGCAAAAAAGCCGACGGTAGGCTTTTTGACGCGCGGAATTTTCGGTTTTCGCTTGCTTTACGTGTGAGTTTAGCAAAACAATTAGGTGAAAATTACGGCGTCAAGCCGCAAAGCAAATCCGTCGGGGGTGAGTATCAAATGCATTTTTGCATTTGACTTACCCCCTTCTATTGTGGGATCGGTTTGTCAAATTTGGATTTTAATAATCAATAGGACGGCTCAATTCTTTAAAAAATCGAGCCGTCCTGTTACAACGCAGTTATTCCATTTTGCGCCTTTCGTCGGCAAGCTCGAACGGATCTTCAAACAGACAGTTCCCCTTTGTGTCAAAGAAGTCGTTCATATCAATGGTGACCGCGCTGTTGGCATTGGTTATGGCGTTGGTGTGCAGGCGATAATTATTCTTCATAACGCATACAAACCGATTTTCGGCTATGATCAAGTGCTCCAACAGCGGAATGTTGACCAACTCGAAGATCTCCGCCACACGATAAGTCAGGTTGATATCGTTTTCGGACGGGACGGCTACTCCGTGCGGATGATTATGCGCAATGATTACGCAAGAGGCTTTTTTGAAGATCGCCTTTTCAAGCATGATGCGCGACGGGATCTCGGCGCTGTTGACCGATCCTGTAGAAAGCAGGATGGAGTCGATCATTTCCATTTTATTGTTAAAAAGAAACATATACAGCTGCTCGCAGGTCGCGCCCACAAAGCATGCGTTGGCGTACTCCGCTACCTTGCGGATGTGGTCAAAGCATTTTCCCGTTTGCATAACGGCTTTGGTATAGCGCCGCGCGACCTCCCTGATCAGGTGTATCAGGTGTGCCGAACGCACACCGATACCATCTATCTCGATCAATTCATCGGCTGAAGCCTCAAAAACGAGGTCGAATTTGCCAAACCGCTCCAATAGCGCATGCGCCGATGCGTTGGTATCAACGCGCGGAATGCTGTAGTACAACAGCATTTCCAATATCTCATGATTGTGAAAAGAATCAAAGCCGTTCTTGATGCTTTTTTCGATCATTCTTTGTCTGTGATTTTCGTGCATACCCATTTGATCACTTGCGCTTCAGCTTACCAACCACGGCACCCTTGCATTGTACGTTGGCAAAATCCTTGAGCAAAATAGGGCCGTACTCGGGATTGAGAGAGAGCAAACGGTCGCCACCGTAAACCTTAAAGAATCCGCATCCATCCAACAGGAAAATACCCAATTCACCCACGTCAACGCTGTCGGCATTGCGAACGAGCAGAATGTCACCGTCAAAATATTTAGGCTCCATACTATTGCCGCTGATGCGTAAAGCGTAATCGGCATCGGCTGTTTTTTCGTTATCGGGAATGTTGATACTGACAGCCTCCGACTCATCGAGATACACGCCGACACCTGCGGAAACGGGCAGCTCATACATGGTGATGGGGCGCTTACCCGAACGCATCTGCTCGCCTGCATAGCGACCGAGCGTACGCGTAGGCGCCAGGATGCGAGCCGCTCCCACACTGCTCTTTTGCAGCTTTGCGGGCTCCTCTGCCACCTGCGGAAACGCAAGTGATGCGGCACGCGCCGCCTCCTTGGAAATGACGGTTTCTACCAGATCTTTTCCAAAGGAATCCAAGAGGCGAAAGCTTTCGATCATGCGGATCTCTTCCCCACTCAAAGTATAATTATTGGTGTTTTCGGGAACACCGCTGACGATATATTCTACCGAGCAATCCAGCGCGTTGCAGATGGCAACGATGTTGGAGAGCTTGGGGGAATCGCTCATTCCTGCCAAGATCTTACTCAGCGTTCCGAGCGGAATACCCGCGCTTTCGGCAAGCTGCTCGTTTGTCATTTTCTTTTCATTTTTAATTTGTTTGATTCGGTCCAAATAAGTTTCCATGGCAACCTCCTTTTTCCGTTTACGGTAATATTATAGCACATTTTTTCCGTTTTGTAAATAGGTTTTTGAAAATATTTTTCTTTTTTGGAAAAAAGGTATTGACAAACGCAAAAAAATCTGTTATAATTACGGCACAGCAATTCCAATTATGGATTTATGAGGTGTGATTATGAACGCTTATTACGAAAACAACAGCAAATACAATTCCAATAACGATATTTTTGAAACCTATTTCAACATTGGCGCAACCGCAAGCAAAACGAGAAAAGCGGCAGACGCTTGCCTTGCCGCTTTGAGTGCTTTGATTGCTTTTTTGACCGGATTGCGCGTACGCATCCTGGTTCGTACCCTTACCTTTTCGGTTTGCCTCGTTGGCTTTATCGGTATCATCGGTGCCATGGAGCGCGGCACGCTCGGTCTTGGTGCAGGTCTTTTGATCGGTGCGCTTCTCGTTGGTGCAGAGTTTTTGTGCCTGCGCCGCCGATAAGCAACCGTTACGGATAGATCAGCTCTGCCAACGCCTCCCCCACCAAAACAGCCGCGCGCTTTGCCTCGGTAACACCGTTGGCTCCCGTGCCGATCTCCAGCAATAAGGAGTATGGTGCAAGCTCTTGATTGTAGGTCGCGTTGCGCAAATACACAGGACGGCAGACGCGCCCCTCCTCGGCGTTGAGTCGGGCGCGAAGCTGCAAAGCAAGTGACAAATTATCCTGCCAATTTTTACAAGCAAAGCCGTTGCCCTCGCTCCCTACCACGCACATCACCTGCGCCACCGCTTCCCCATCGACCTCGGTCACGGCACGCACGTATGCTTCGTCGTCAGTCGTAACGGCGTCGCGATGCAGGTCGATCACGTAGCGAATGCTTGGGTATTGCTCCAGATAAAATCGAATACTCTCTGCGGCGCGCTCGTAAGAACCGCCAAGAGTTGGATCATCATGCATCACCGTACAATGAATGGCGGTGATGCCGTTTTTTTGCAACGTCTCACTCAGCACGCACCCTACGGCTATGACGCTGTTTTCTTCCTCTCGCGTATAGGTCGCTGCACCAAGCTGTTCCAGCGACTCAACGCTCTGCCCACTCCAATACCCTTCACTCGTATGCGTATGCAAAATGAGCACGAGCGGCTCGTTGGTGCGCGTGGACGAAACATCGACGTTGAGCAAAGCACTTGCATCGACCGTATAAGACGTTACATTATTTATATATAGGCTTCCGCGCTCGACGTAGGAGAGATCTCGGGTCGTGATCAAGGATTCCGTTTCCGACTGTGGTGGCTCCTGCATATCCGCAGGCGGCACTTCCCCATCCGATTCGGTCGTGCCCTCTTGCCCATCACCGTTTTGAGTTCCCAAATGCGCAAAGCCACCCGATTGCCAGATCTCCGTCATGCCAAAGCCCGCAATCAGCACAGCACAGCAGATCAGTGCCGCGGCAAAATAACGTGATCTGCCATAAGGGCGCGGAAAGAGCCGAACCGCCTCGCGCCTCGACGGTTGCTCCTTTACCTCGATTGGATGCAAGCTCATGATAACCTCCAAAAGAAACGTTATCAAAGCCTATGCGAACAAACGGACTTTTATTCTGCTTTTTCCATCAAAGTTTTTGTAAATGCAATGCCGATCGCCAAAGAGAGCAGCTCGGCAGTTTGCTCACAGATCACGTCGCACTCCTTGGGTGAGACGAAGAAGCTCTTACCGCTCTCCAAAACCGCTTGCAGTCTGTCATCATCCGTTTGCATTCCCGCCTCTTTCATCGCATCGTACACCAGCGTTGCCGAGTGCACCACCGTAGGAACCCCCACGGCGAGCACGGGGACTCCCATACTTTCCCTTGTGATGGCGGCACGGTGATTGCCAACGCCCGAGCCGGGCGTGATACCGCTGTCGGAGATCTGCACCGTAGAAGCGAGCCTCTCACAGCTCCGCGCGGTCAGCGCATCGATCGCAAGAATAACGTCCGGGCGAAAGGCGCGCGTTACGCCCTGCAACACCTCAAAGGTCTCGATGCCGGTTTGCCCCAAAACCCCCGGTGCCAGCGTAGCCAATGCCGAGCAACCCAAGCCTTGATAAATGTCCTGCTCGTACTCGCGCAAATGCCGCGTGACGTGCAAGCGACGTACCGTTTCGGGTCCGATGGCGTCGGGGGTGAGATCTGCATTCCCAAGTCCTGCCACAAACACGCAAAAGGCGGAATCGATGCTTTTGCCGCTCAAGCGACTTGCCATACCGCGGATCTCCCCTGCCAAAACGTGTGCAAGAGCCATGCGTTCCTCCTTGTGCAAGCGGTCGATCCGTCCACAATCCACGGTCAGATATTTTCCTCTCGGTCTTTGCAGGTGCTTTTCTGCCTCCTCGCTGTCAATCGTTAACTCCGTGACCAAAAAGCCGCCAACGTCTCTTTTTTGAAACTGCGCACCGCTGATCTGCACGTCCTGCTCGGTCATCATCTCACTTGCCAAATCGCTTTTTACAAAATTCTCCATCATCAAATCTCCTTTATTGCTCCCAATATCCTTAATTTCATAAAAAAGTTAACAAAATATACATTAAAAAAATTGGTAACCTATTGCAATTTTCAAAGAAATAGTATATAATAAAGGGGTATATAGTGTCTTATAGGACACATCGGTCTATTTTTCTTTCATAGAGGAGGTTTTTACCATGTTCAAAAAAGTCTTTGCACTCTTGTTGTGTGTATTGATGTTACTCCCCTGCCTGTCCTCGTGCTCCAATCGACGCGAAGATGATATGGGTGCGTACATCACCATGTATCTGACCGACGAGATCTACAATTTCGACCCGGCTTATGCAAACTACAACAACGGTACGCGCAATATCGTAAGCTTGATGTTTGATACACTCTTTACGTTGGATGCAGACGGAAAGGTTCAAAACTCTTTGGTCAGCTCCTACAAATACACCGAAGATTTTGAAGAAAACGAGTTCAAGCTCCAGCTCATCTTGAAAAACACCAAGTGGAGTAACGAGCTCCCCGTAACCGCTGACGACGTTGTTTACGCTTGGAAGCGTTTGCTCAACCCCAACAACAGCTTTGAAGCAGCATCCCTGCTGTTTGATATCAAGAACGCACGTGCCGTAAAAGAGGGTGACGAATCTATCGACAACCTCGGCGTTGAGGCTTCTTCTCAAAAGGTCGTTACCGTGTTCTTTGAAGCTCCCATCGATTACGAGCGCTTCATTTTGAACCTGACAAGCCTTGCTACCGCTCCCCTGCCCGAAAGCTACGTTGAAAAGGACGCAGACTGGGCAAAGAAGAGCTCTACCATGGTAACCAGCGGCCCCTTTAAGCTCGGCAGAACCGTTTACGCAGACGTGACCGACGTTTTTGCAAAGGACGATTACTCCCTTGACGAATACGGCGTTGTGATCAGCGAAGGTCTTGCAGATTACCAGGTCAAGAAGCTTTCCTGGTTCTACCTGGAGCGTAACCCCTATTACTACCGTAACCCCGAGCGTGATAAGGTAGATTCCGCCGTTACCCCCTACCGCTTGTACGTCAACTGCTCTATGACCGCTGAGGAAATCGAGTCCGAGTACAATGCAGGTCACCTCTTCTACATCGGCGATATCCCCTGCTCCATGCGCGGCAGTGACAACGCTTTGATCTCTCAAAACGTACAGGTTAAGGATTCTCTTTCCACCTTCGTTTGCTCCTTGAATCAGAACGCGCTGATCGCCGACGGTGCAGAGGGCACTTACCTCTTTGCGATTAAGGAAGTCCGCGAGGCACTTTCTCTCGTTCTTGACCGCGACGCAATCTCCAAGGCTGTTGTATATGCAAAGGCAGCTACCGGCTTGGTTCCCCACGGCGTTCTGGAGGCAGGAACCGGCAAGAACGCAACTACCTTCCGCTCCAATGCGACCGATCTGATCGCAACCGGTGCAAACAAGAACCAAGCAGTTGCAAAGCTGACTGCCGCAGGCATTGACGCTACCAAGTATTCCTTCAGCATCAAGGTTGCATCCTACGACGATGCAAACATCGTTGCAGCAAACCTGATCGCAGAGGCATGGAAGAGCCTTGGCTTCAACGTAACCGTTCAAGAGGTTCAAACCATTGTAAACAACGACGTCCTCAAGGCAATTGCAGACGAGGCTAACAACAAGTCTCTTGATATTTGCGACGATTTGTACGTAGAGGCAATTACCCGTGCGAATTACGAGGCGATCGTATATGACTACAACGCATTCTCCGCAGATGCTTACTCGGTTCTTGCAAACTTTGCAAAGAGCTTTGCAGGTATGGCAGTTAACATGGAGACCGATGACTACGAGCTCAATCCTCACCGCACCGGCTACGATAACGAAGAGTACAACAACCTGATGGAGGCTGTTTACTACATTCCCTACTTTGCAAACCTCGACAGAGAAAAGGATTTCGACTTCCTCGGCATTTATGACACCAAGGAAGAGTTCCAGGCAGTTTACGATACCGTAAAGCAGATCTACAACGCAAACGGCATTACCCCCTCTGCTAAGTCCACCGACTGGGCAGCTCAAAAGGCAACGCTGTTGCACAAGGCTGAGGAGATCCTCATTGCCGATATGGCAATCATTCCCGTTTACTTCAACCAACACGCTGAAGTAATCAACGAGGAGCGCTTGTCTAAGATCGTCTCCGATTACTACGTTCCCGCAGTATTCACCAAGATGGAAATGGAAGATTACCTCGACTTTACCTACATCGATCAACAGGGCAAGCTGGTATCTGTATTTGCTCCCTTCCCGAACCCCGTTTGGGAGGAAGCAGGCAAGGTTTACTATGTAGAGCCTGAAACCAAAAAGTAATAAACTCGGTGGCTGAGTCAAACGACTCAGCCACTTTTTTGTTGCTTTTTTAAGCATCTTTTTTCGTTTTTTTTTCAAAAAACTATTGCAAAAGCAAAACAAATGTGATATAATTTTAGAAGATAATGCAATGATGAAGCTCGCCGATTTGGAAAAAGGCTTTTACAGAGAGTACCGGTATGCTGAGAGCGGTGCAAACCTTCAAATCGCGCATTTCCCTTTGGAGCAGATTGGGCTAACGCCTTGTGCTATTAACCCGATACGGCAAGACACCGTTATTCGTCTATCAGAGTGTTGGCTTTGAGCCGAAATTTCGGGTGGTACCGCGGAGTGCTTTTGCGCCTCGTCCTGATTTGTGGGACGGCGCTTTTTTTGTTGCCTTCCCAAACTGAAATTCGTTTAATATTTTGAAAGGAAGATATAATCATGAAAGAAAAGCTTTCAAAGATCCGAGTGGAAGCGCTGGAGCAGATCAATTCTCCCGACGCAAATCTCGAAGAGATCAAGGTAAAATATCTTGGAAAAAAGGGTGAGCTGACTGCCGTTTTGCGCGGCATGGGTGCTCTTTCTGCCGAGGAACGCCCGATTATCGGTCAGCTTGCAAACGAAGTACGCGAGCACATTGAAGCCGCGCTCAACGAAAAGAAGAGCGAATTGCAGGCAAAGGCTCTTGAGGCTCAGCTCAAGGCTGAAAAGCTTGACGTTACCATGCCCGGTATTGCCGCTCCCATGGGTCACATCCACCCCCTGACGCGCGCACAAAGAGAGCTTGAGGACATCTTTATCGGTATGGGCTTCTCCATTGCCGAGGGTCCCGAGGTCGAGTTGGATTACTACAACTTCCAGGCG
The DNA here is from genome assembly GCA_045633385.1 of Eubacteriales bacterium. Classification (GTDB taxonomy): domain Bacteria; phylum Bacillota; class Clostridia; order Oscillospirales; family CAG-272; genus UMGS1865. The sequence goes on from JAZQYE010000022.1 coordinate 18,559, forward strand.
CTCAACATTCCCGAAAATCATCCTGCACGCGATACGCAGGATACCTTCTATATCACCGACAACATTCTGCTCCGCTCTCAAACCTCTCCCGTACAGGTTCGCGTTATGGAGCATCAAAAGCCTCCGATCCGCATCATTTCTCCCGGCCGCGTTTACCGCTCCGATGCCTTGGATGCAACCCACTCTCCCTTGTTCCATCAGCTTGAGGGTCTTGTTATCGACAAAGGCATTACCATGGGCGACCTGAAGGGCACCCTGGAGGTATTTGCAAAGAAAATGTTTGGCGAGGAGACCAAGATCCGTTTCCGTCCTCACCACTTCCCGTTCACCGAGCCCTCTGCTGAGGTTGACGTTTCCTGCTTTGTATGCGGTGGCAAGGGCTGCCGTTTGTGCAAGGGCGAGGGTTGGATCGAGATCCTCGGTGCCGGTATGGTACACCCCTTTGTGCTCTCCAACTGCGGCATTGACCCCGAGGAATACTCCGGCTTTGCTTTTGGTCTTGGTATTGAGCGTATTACCATGGCAAGATACGGCATTGACGACATTCGTCTGTTCTATGAGAACGACGAACGCTTCCTGGAGCAATTTTGATTAGGAGGTAACGATAATGAATCTTTCCAGAAATTGGCTTTCCGATTTTGTTGACGTCAGCGATATCGGAAACAAAGAATACAGCGATCGCCTGACCATTACCGGCTCTAAGGTTGAGGGCTTTGAGGTTTTGGGCGATGATATTGAAAACGTAGTTGTGGCAAAAGTCACCGCTATGGAAAAGCACCCCGACTCCGACCACTTGTGGATCTGCAAGCTCGATGCGGGTGATAAGGGATCTGATATTCAGATCGTGACCGGTGCGCAAAACGTATTTGTCGGCGCCCTCGTTCCCGCCGCTCTCCCCGTTGCAAAGCTCCCCGGTGACGTTGTCATCAAGGCAGGCAAGCTGCGCGGTGTAGAGTCCTTTGGTATGCTGTGCTCCATGGGCGAATTGAAGCTCACCACGCACGAGTGCCCCGGCAAGGAAGAAAACGGCAT
>JAZQYE010000023.1:0-4526 GCA_045633385.1 Eubacteriales bacterium
CGACGTTATCATCAATATCGTAGATGCTACCAATCTCAGCCGCAGTCTCTTTTTTACCACACAGCTCTTGGAGCTGGGCGTACCGGTTGTAGTTGCTTTGAACAAAACGGACGTGAACCGAAAAAAAGAAACCAAGATCAATGCAGCACTGCTTTCCCAAAAGCTTGGTTGTCCCGTGGTGGAAACTGTTTCCACCTCCTCCAAGGGACTTAAGGAGGTCGTAGCTAAGGCTGTTGATCTTATTGGAAAAGGCCAGATTGCCCTCTATGCGCAGGGAGACATCGACCTGACCGATAAAAAGGTGGTAGAGGAAGCCGACCGCAACCGCTTTGCATTTGTGAATCAAATCGTCAAAGAGGTTGAGGAGCGCAAGATCCGCACCAATGAAACCGGCGTCCAAGATAAGATCGATAATATCCTGACCAATAAATGGCTCGGTATTCCGATTTTTGCAGTCATCATGTTCCTCGTGTTCCAGATCTCTCAGGCATGGCTCGGTGCATGGATCGCCGAGGGCTACGTGTTCAACGAGGGGGCTGAGAACGAGTTTGCAATTCCGGGTCTTGTAACCCTGATCGAAATGTTTGGTGAATGGGTAGGCGGACTCATGGAGGGGGCAAATCCCATCCTTTCAGCCATTGTTGTTGACGGTATCATCGGCGGCGTTGGCGCGGTGGTCGGCTTTTTGCCCTTGGTCATGGTCATGTACTTCCTCATCGCACTCCTTGAGGATTGCGGCTACATGGCACGTGCAACTGTTGTGCTGGATCCTATTTTCAAAAAGGTCGGTCTTTCGGGCAAATCCGTCATTCCGTTCATCATCGGTACGGGTTGTGCCATTCCGGGCGTTATGGCGTGCCGCACCATTCGCAACGAGCGCGAAAGACGCGCAACGGCAATGCTTGCGCCCTTTATGCCGTGCGGTGCAAAGCTTCCCGTTATTTCGCTTTTTGCAGGCGCATTCTTCGGTGAATCCGCATGGGTAGGTACGGTCATGTACTTTGCGGGCATCGTTATCATTCTGCTGTGCGCTTTGCTCGTCAATTTGATCACGGGCAACCGCAAAAAGAGATCCTTCTTTATCATGGAACTGCCCGAGTACAAGGCACCCAGCTTTGCAAAGGCGTCTCTTTCCATGCTGCAACGCGGCTGGTCGTACATCGTCAAGGCGGGAACTATCATTCTTGTATGTAATTTTGTCGTGCAGCTGATGCAGACCTTTGGTTGGAACTTCCAGCCCGTTGACGATGCAAGCCAATCCATTCTCGCAACGGTCGCAACCCCCTTTGCATACCTGTTTGCCCCCATCATTGGCGTGGCAATGTGGCAAATGGCGGCAGCAACGATCACGGGCTTTATTGCAAAAGAGAACGTAGTAGGTACGCTGGCAGTCTGCTTTGTAGGACTTGAAAATCTGATCGATACCGATGAGCTCTCCATGATGGAGGGCGCAGGTGCCGAGGTTGCGGCAATCTTTGCCATTACAAAGGTAGCGGCATTGGCATATTTGATGTTCAATCTTTTCACCCCCCCTTGCTTTGCGGCAATCGGTGCCATGAACGCTGAAATGAAAAGCAAAAAGTGGCTCTTTGCGGGAATTGGTCTGCAGCTGGGCGTTGGCTACAGCGTCGGTTTTCTTGTGTTCTTCTTCGGCACGCTCTTCACAGGCGGAAGCCTTGGAAAGGTGTGGATGCCTGTTCTCGGTTGGGCGATCGTAGGCGTGTTTGCGGCTGTGTTGGTCGCTTTGATCCTGAAAAGAAACCGTGAGCTCGCGGCAGAGCAGAAAGCAAAAAATCCTCAAAAGGAGCTTTTGACAAAGGGATAAAATATGGAGCTGATAGATTGGATCGTGATCGGTGTGATCGCTTGCATCGTTGGAGGTGCCGTTGCATACATCGTAAAAGCAAAAAAGAGCGGACGAAAATGCATCGGATGTCCCGACAGTGCCAATTGCTCGGCGCGTGCGTGCTCGGGAGCGTGCGCATCCTGTACGGGGTGCGGCACAACAGCCCAAACGCAAGACGGTGAAGAGCAAGACGAAACCGAATCATAAACAAACGTAGGGAGCCGTTGCGAAAATTCGCAACGGCTCCTTCTTGGTGTTTATTGACTTACGAAAGTGCAGAGAACAGATTGAACGCCTGCAACAAAATGAGCGTGAGAAGCACGGGGGCAACGAACTTGATCATAACCACAAACAGCTTTTCGCGGTGCAGGACCTTTGCGTTTGCACCGATCTTGATCTCGTCCAAAACGCAGTTCGGCTTGCATACCCAACCAACCAATACGCAGGTCAGGAGTGCAACGATGGGGAGCAAGAGACTGTTGGAAAGGTAGTCGAGCACGTCGAGGATCTGTCCGATCGAGCCGTTGGGGAGAGAGATCTCACAGTAAAGGACGTTGTAGCCAAGACATACGATAATGCCGATGACCAGGGAGAGGATAAAGCAACCTGCTGTTGCCACGGGGCGCGAGAGGTGGAAACGGTCGATAATACTTGCGGTAACGGCTTCCATCAAAGAAATCGAGGAGGTCAATGCCGCAAAAAAGACCAAGAGGAAGAAGAGTGCACCAACAACGTGTCCCAAAACGCCCATCTGCTCAAATACATTGGGCAGGGATACGAACATCAGGCTGGGACCGGAGCTTTGAAGCCCCTCGTGACCTTGGAAAACAAAAACGGTGGGAACAACGATCAAGCCTGCCAAAAGAGCTACACCGGTATCGAACAATTCGATCTGGTTGATAGAAGCGGTCAGGTCGCTATCCTTTTTTGCGTAGGAGCCGTAGGTGATCATAATACCCATGGCAACGCTGAGGGAGTAGAACATTTGTCCCATTGCATCCAAAAGGATCGAGAAGAACTTACCAACCGTCAAGCCCTTAAAATTGGGGATCAGGTAGATCTTTAAGCCATCCCAAGCGGTACGGATGGTTCCGTCCGCATCGGTGTGGGAGAGCGTCAGGGAGTAGATTGCAATACCGATGATCAAGACCAATAAGATAGGCATCATGATTTTTGAAGCCTTTTCAATTCCTTTTTCCACGCCCAAGAGCACGATTGCCGCGCTCAAGCCGAGAAAGATCGCAAAGCAAACGATGGGAGCTACGGGAGCAGAGATAAAGGAGGAGAAAAAGGTGCCGGCACCCGTTTGATAAATTTCGTTGGCACCGCCGCTGACGTAGGTAAAGCCATATTCTACGATCCAACCGCCGATCACACAGTAATAGGGGAAGATGATCATGGGAACAATGGTGGCGATCCAACCCAAAAATCCAAAGTGACGGTGCATTTTTTTGTACGCCTGCAAAGGGCCGACGCCCGTTTTGCGTCCAATGGCGATTTCTGCCGTCATCAGTGTATATCCAAAGGTTAAAATCAAAATCACGTAAATCAGGATAAATAATCCACCGCCGTCCTTTGCCGCAAGGTAGGGGAAGCGCCAGAGGTTGCCAAGTCCAATCGCCGAGCCGGCAGTTGCAAGGACAAAGCCGAGGCTACTTGAAAAGCTGCCGCGTTTTTTTTCGTTCATAGGGGAGAGGTCCTTTCTGTAGGAAAATCATTTCCAAAAAATAATCAAATAGAATGCTACTATTATACCATAAAATTTGCAAAAATGCAAGATAATATTCATAATATTCTTTCGCTTTTTGTAAAGGAGAATCGAATGATGAAGGTTTTGCACGTAATCAGCGATCAAAACGTGGGCGGCGCGGGAGTGCTGTTGCTCAATTTGTTGTCCTGCTTTGATAAAACGGTCATAGAGAGCATCGTCGCCATGCCGCGCGGGAGTGCTTTGTACGAGCGTGTCAAGGCGCTTGATATTCCCGTCGTTTTTTTGGAGGAGCCCTGCGAGCACTTTTCCGTGCGTGCGGTTCAAGAGCTGAGTCGAGTCATCAAGGCGCACACAATTGAGCTCGTGCACGCAAATGCGGCACTTTCGGCACGGGTGGCGGGCAAGCGGTGCGGTGTACCTGTTGTCCACACACGGCATTGCTTTTATCCCGTAGGCGGCGTTTTGCGCTTTTTTCCCGTTCGTTGGGGCGTCGGTTGCATCAACCGCATGCTTTCGGATCAAGCTATTGCCACGGCAGAGGCGGCGGCAGAAAACCTGCGCGCGTTGGGCTTTCCGAACCAAAAGATCTCTGTTATCATCAACGGCTCGCTTCCCGTAAGAGCGGTAGCCGATGGAGAGCTTGACGAGTGCCGCAAAAAGTGGGGGATCGGACAGGCGGATTTTGTCATTGGTATTTGCGCACGCTTGGAGGCTTGCAAGGGGCATGAGACCTTTTTGCAGGCGGCAAAGCTGTTTTGTGAGCGTGTGCCGCATTTTTCGATCAAATTTTTGATCGTCGGAGAGGGAAGTCAGCGCGCACGTTTAGAGGCTTTTTGCCGTGCGTTGCATCTGTCCGAGCACGTCGTTTTTACGGGCTTTGTACAAGATATGGCACCCGTTTACCGTTTGTTGCGACTCAACGTCAATTGCTCGCAGGGGACAGAGACCTCCTGCCTGGCACTCTCCGAG
>JAZQYE010000024.1:0-15465 GCA_045633385.1 Eubacteriales bacterium
CGAGCGCACGGGCTCTATCGTCGTTTTGGTGGCATAAGCCATCGAGCGCGGCATTCCCGTGATCGAGACCGACAAACCCAAGCTGGATGCCATTGCAGGCTTTGCTCCCCATCAAGGCGTGATCGCATACGCCGCCGAAAAGGAATATTGCTCGGTAGAGGACATTTTGCAGATCGCACGCGACCGCGACGAAGCCCCCCTCATCGTCATTTGTGACGGCATTACCGACCCTTATAATCTCGGTGCCATCATTCGTTGTGCCGAGTGCTGCGGTGCGCACGGCTTGATCATTCCTAAGCGCCGCGCCGTAGGTCTGACCCCGCTTGTCACCAAGGCATCTGCCGGTGCGGTTGAGCATCTTGCCATTGCAAAGGTTGCCAACATCGCCTCCACCATCGAAGCCCTCAAGGAGCAAGGCATTTGGACTTATGCCGCAGAGGCAGGCGGACAAAGCATTTACGATACCGATTTTCGCGGTGGCTGTGCTCTGGTACTTGGCAGCGAGGGCAACGGCGTTTCGCAGATCGTGCAAAAGACCTGTGATGCCGTTGTTTCCATTCCCATGTACGGCAAAGTCAACTCCTTTAACGTCTCTACCGCGGCGGCGATCCTGCTTGCCGAGGCAACGCGCCAGCACCATCCCAAAAACGGATAATTCCCGATTTCCATTCGGAAAGGAGCCAATATGAAACAAACCCAAAACTCGGAATCCAACCACACCCTCGATCCCGTGGAGCATTCCGAACAAAATACAACGACTCCAAATAACGAAACCGCTCCCCAAAAAACGACCGCTCGCAAGAGCACGGGCAACACGACCGCGCAAACACGCCGTACAGCATCGTCCTCCCCTGCCGCGGCAAAAAAACAGCCTTCCAAAAAGAAGGTTCGCCCCTTGCAAACGATCGAGGACGCGCAACGCTCGGAGGATGAAGCGCTGGATGAGGCACTTGACGAGGTCATTACCGATGAAGAATCGGTCTCGGTGGAAATTCCCGTCGATGCCCCCGAGGAGGTCGTTCCAAGCAGTGCAGGCTCCTCTAACCTCTTGCGCCGCATCAAGCAACGCCGCGAAAAGCAAGCAGAGCAAAACATGAGTGCCTTGGAGCTGATCTGCAAAAAGAGCGGCTTTACGGAGGATGACGTTGCTATGATCTTTGAGCTTGGCTATGAGAGCGAGCTTGGCAGACTTGTCGGATACGAGACCTTAAAACGTTTTCGATACGAGCGTATGCACCGCTCGGCACGAGAGACCGCGCGCCATTACCGTACGGCATTCGGTTACTGCGGCAGAGAGGACATTACCACCGCGATCAAAGAAAAAACGATTGCGACCTATATGAGAGACCGCAAGTACCTCATTCTTCGCACGCTTTTGACCGCGCTGATCACGTTCCTCACCATTTTGTTGGACGTACCAAGCCTACTCGGAAACGGCTTTTCCGATTTTGCAATTACCTATCCGTCCCTGTTCCCGTCAATTTCCACCATTCTGCTGATCATTGCGGCGGTGCTCTCTTACCGACAGCTCAACGCAGGATTGCGGAGCTTCTATAAGCTCTCCCCCACACCCTATTCCACGCTTGCCATGATCGTTCCGGCAACCGTGCTGTACAACGTCGCATCTCTTATTCTGCAATTGCAGGTACTTCAGGTAACCTGCCTTGCATCGGGCGTTTTGCTCCTGCTGTCGCTTTGCGACGTAATGCGCTTGGTTGGCGAAATGCGCGTTTTTCGTCTTTTGGCAACCGACAGCCCCAAAACGGTTTTGGAGACCACCGAGCCGCGCAAAAAGAAGCTGAAGCAGGGTAAAAAACTGATCAAGATCATCAACGACGATCTTGACGAAAGCTTTTACCACGTGCACGTCGCAACGCAGACCATGGGCTTTTTCCGCCGCTTTAACAACATGAGCGCGGCGCATCGCCCCTTCCGCATTTTGCTGACCGCTCCCGTGGCTCTTGCCTTTGTATCTGCCTTTATCATTTGCTTGTCGGCAGACCTGCAAACGGCAATGAACGCCTTTATCGCGATCGTTATGCTCGGCACCCCTGCCTTGGCGTGCTTTGGATTCTTCTTTCCGCTCTGCCGCGCCAATAAGATCCTGACACACTATAACACCGCGTTGATCGGTGAGGAGGCAGTAGAAGAATACAACGATTCCAAAACCGTGATCTTTAATGACGAAAAGCTCTGCTACGCAAAAAGCTGTACCGAGCTGTCGGTTCGACAGAGTGACGATCTGCGCAAGGATCTCAAGCTTGCCGGTATCCTCTTTCGCAAGATCGGCGGTGCGTTGCAAACGCTGGATCAAGCGACTCCCGGCAAAACGCAGGATCCTGCCGTTGCGTTCGTACACATTGCCGATACGGGTGTAGAGGCAGTAATCGACAATCAGTATCACGTCATTGCCGGCAACGCCGAGTTTTTGAAAAAGAGCGGTGTGCGCGTGCCTCGTGAAACGACCGACCGCGCCCTGCGCCGCGCCGTAAACGTTGGCGTTTTGTATATCGCCGTTGACGGCGTGCTGAAATTGAGCTATGAGATCGAATACGGCGTTGATACGCGTTTTGAGGAGCTTGCCGAGCGTTTGGCAGACCCCGACACCTCCATCGCCATTCAATCCTACGATCCCAGCCTCAACGCGGCATTCCTGCAAAATTTGCGCGCCGAGGATGCCGTACCCGTGCGCGTGATCAAACCCGGAAAATACGAGTCCCTCGCCCCCCTTGAGATCTCGGATACGGGCGCCGTATCCTTGGGCAACGAGGAACACATCGTTTATCCGCTCTACGCGGCAAAAAAGGTATATTCCGCCAAGCGCACCGCACTTGTGCTGCAATACGTTATTACGTCACTTGGCGCAGTAGGTGTTACCCTGCTTTCGCTGCTCTCGCTGCAAAGCTATCTTACACCGCTTGCCATTGGCGCATTCCACCTGCTGTGGATCCTGATCTCCTATATCGTTTCCATAGCGTTGATCAACAAGCAGACCCTTTATCTGCGCCGTGATCGTTCAGCTCACATGAAAGAGAGTGACACAATATGAACCATTCAACAAAACCAAACAGTACAATCCTCAAATCCGTCTCCAAGCCCGGCAGATATGCAGGCGGTGAGTACGGACAGATCATAAAGGACAAATCCACGGTAAAGGCGCGCTTTGCGTTCTGTTTTCCCGATACGTATGAAATCGGTATGTCCAATCTCGGTATGCGCTTGCTTTACGGTGCGCTCAATCGGCACGAGGATATCTGGTGCGAGCGCGTATTTGACCCGTGGGTAGATATGCAAGAAAAAATGCGCGAGCACGATCTGCCTTTGACTGCGCTGGAAAGCGGCGATCCCCTTTCTGCCTTTGATTTTATCGGCTTTACCCTGCAATACGAAATGAGCTACACCAACGTTCTCAATATGCTCTCGCTGGCAAAGCTCCCCCTTAGAACCAAGGATCGCTGTGAGAATGATCCCATCATCGTGGGCGGCGGCCCTTGTGCCTACAACCCCGAGCCGATCGCAGATTTCTTCGATCTGTTCAACATTGGTGAAGGTGAGGATATGCTCCCTGCCATCGTTCGCCTTTACGTACAGATGAAGGAGAGCGGCACCTACTCACGAAAGGCATTTTTGCACGAAGCCGCCAAAACCATTCCCGGTGTGTACGTCCCCTCGCTCTACGAAGTCTCCTACAACGCCGACGGCACCATTGCGGCTTACACGCCCGTTTACAACGATATCCCCAAACAGGTGACCAAGCAGATCATCAAGGATCTGGATCAGGTCTATTTCCCCGACAAGGTAGTCATGCCCTACATTGAAACGGTGCACGATCGCATTATGCTGGAGGTCTATCGCGGTTGCATTCGCGGCTGTCGCTTCTGCCAGGCGGGTATGATCTACCGCCCCGTGCGCGAAAAGAGCGCCGACGTGCTCAACCGTCAGGCAAAAACACTTTACAATTCCACGGGATATGAGGAGATCTCACTCTCCTCGCTCTCCATCAGCGATTACACCGCACTTGAACCGCTTTGCGATAAGCTGTTGAATTGGACTGACGATAACATGGTCAGCCTCTCTCTCCCCTCTTTGCGCGTTGACAGCTTTAATAAGGATCTGATGCGCCGCATCGAGTCGGTGCGCTCCTCCTCCCTGACCTTTGCGCCCGAGGCGGGTACGCAAAGATTGCGCGACGTCATTAACAAAAACGTGCGTGAGGAGGACGTCATGCGTGCGGTCAACGTGGCGTTTGATGCCAAAAAGAACGCTGTTAAGCTGTATTTTATGAACGGTCTCCCCACCGAAACGCTTGAAGATATTGAGGGCATTGCAACCCTTGCCGAGCACGTGGTGGATGCCTACTATCAAAACCCCAACCGCAACAAGGCACGCCCCGTTCAGGTAACGGTCAGCGTTTCCTGCTTTATCCCCAAGCCCTTCACCCCCTTCCAATGGGAGGCGCAGGATACCATGGAGATGCTTGCTGAAAAGCAAGAGTATTTAAAGACCAAGATCAAGAGCAAGCACGTGCGCTACGTGCACCACGATGCAAAGGTCTCTCGCATCGAGGCGGTTCTTGCACGCGGTGACCGCCGCTTGGCAGACGCCCTGGAGCTTGCCTGCAACGAGGGCTTTGTATTTGACGCATGGGATGAATATTTTGACTACGATAAGTGGATCTCCGTTTTGGAGCGCACAGGCTTAGATCCTGCATTTTACGCAAACCGTAAATTCGGCAAGGACGAAATCCTGCCTTGGGATATCATTGATTGCGGCGTCAGCAAGGAGTTCTTCCTGCGCGAGTGCGAAAAGGCTTATGCCGAGAACACGACCCCAAACTGCCGCGAGCATTGCTCGGCTTGCGGTGCAAACAAGCTGGGAGGTGTGCGCGCCGTTTGCCCCGGCTGTCGGGAAACAGCACAAACCGAAAGCACCGAGCCCCTGCCCCAAAAGCAGGATAAAAGCGCATGGGCACCTTTGGAGGATTTTCGAACCGTGCGCATCAAGTTCCGCAAGATAGGTGATCTGCAATACATCTCACACCTTGACCTGCAACGCACTATTGCACGCGTTTTGGTGCGTGCCAACATTCCCATGTGGTACACGCAGGGCTTTAATCCCCACGCAAAGGTCGTTTTCGGACTTCCCCTTTCGGTCGGTACCGAGAGCGAATGCGAATTTATCGATCTGCGCGTTGACCGCGACATTCCCTGCGAGGAGCTGAAAGCGTTGCTCAACCGCGAATTGACCGGCGAGATGCAAATTCTGGATGCCTATATTCCAACCTCCAAATTTGCCGACATCGCTTGGGCAAGCTACGATATGGTGCTCCGCTTTGAAGGTGCAAACGATACCGTTGCCGCCAATCTGCAATCCCTCTTTACCACCGCTCCCTTGACGATGATCAAAAAGTCCAAATCGGGCGAAAAGGAAGTGGATCTGATCCCCATGATCCGCAACGTGTCCGTAACCGCTCCGACCAATGGAGAGATCCGCATCACGGCTACCCTGCGCGCAGGCAACGTCGAGCACCTCAATCCCGAATTGCTGATCACCGCCGCAAAGGAGAAATGCGGCATCCTTTCGGGAGATCCCGCCAAGGAGTCCTATTCCATTCTTCGTACACACGTTTACCTTGATGACGGCGTTACGGAATTTTGCTGATCACAGTCCCCGTTTCGATCATTCACGATACTTTCAGGAGGCACTATGATACATACCGACATCCACCTTTGCGGCGGCGGTTATCAAGCCGATATATCCTCTTTCAAGGGCGGAACCTGCTTTCAACTGCTCCATACCCCAACGGGGGCAAGCGTGTTGCGCACACCGCAAAACGAGGAGGAGTGGGCACAAAGCGTTTATCTGTACGGCAATCCGCTCCTTTTTCCTCCCAATCGCATTCTGGGGGCAAAATTTACCTTTGAGGGCAAGGAATACACCCTGCCCCTCAACGAGCCCGCCACCGGCTGTCACATTCACGGTGCATTATGGCAAACGCCATTTTCGGTGGAATCTCAAACGGCTGACAGCGTACGCCTTGTTTACCGTGCAAAAAGCGGCGAATACATCGGTTTTCCGCATGCGTTCACCTTTGTTCGCAGTTATACGCTGACCGAAAACGGCTTGTGCGAGACCGACGAGATCACCAACGACTCGGATGAAGTCATGCCCTTTATGCTTGCGTATCACACGACCTTTCGCCTGCCCCTCTTGCCCTCATCCAAGTCCGAGGATCACCGTGTCCGACTGATGACGGGACGGGAGGAATTGCGAACCGAGAATTTTATTCCCACGGGAGAATTCCGTGCACCGGGTGAACGTGAGCAGGCATTCCAAAGCGGCGAATACGTTCCCTGCGGCAAGCACCTCTCCGCCTTTTACGAGGCGGCGGGAGATATGGTGCTGACTGATCTTTCCACGGGCTTGCGCTTGCGCTACCAAGCTGACGGACAGTTTGGATACCGTATGCTGTTTCAAACAGCCGAGGGCAGTTTTTTCGTTTGCGAACCGCAGACCACGGCGATCGATTGCTTTCGCCTGCCGGGTGGTGCCGACCAAAACGGACTGGTTCGCATTTTGCCGCACGAGACAAAAACCTACCGCACAGCCATTCAAATTGAAGCATAAAACCAATGGGAGCGTCCCGATCGACCGGTTTTGATTCCGGTTCACAACCGATCGGGGCACTCCCTTTTTCGTTCTTTTTTTCAAATTTCTTTCCTATTTTAAAAAATGTATTTTTTTGTCACTTTTTTGTCACTTTTTGTCAAAAAGCGGTTGACATATCTAAAAAAAGTGATATAATTAAGATATATATTTTAGCGTTTTCCAAATCTTAGAAAAAAGGAGCTTGCTATGGGTATTATCAATGCAATCAAATCCGTATTTCGCAAAACATCACCTGCTGAGCAAGGCGATATCGATCGTAAAATTCAGCAAGGTATTTTGAGCGTGATCAAATGGGATCCCGATGATGCACAAAGCCGCGATATCGTTGCTTACAAGCACGACATCGAGGACTTTAACGATCAATCGGTCCTGATCGTTCACGAGTCTCAGGTCGCCGTTATTTTCCGTGACGGCAAGGCTGAGCGTTCGCTCGGCTCGGGCAGATGGATGCTTGACACCAACAACATCGCCGGTGCAAACGGAATGCTCCGCGCCGCAACGGGCGGTGAAACCATTTACCACTGCGAGGTCTATTTTATCAATCTGATCCGCCTGCGTCCCACCAAGTGGGGTACGCCCGCGCCCATCAGAATGAGCGACCCCGTTTACAATGTGGAAATTCACGTTCGCGCACACGGTTACTTCTCGGCACACATCGGTACGATCAAGGAGAACGAAGACGGTATCGATGATGCAAAGAAGTTCTTGGAGCGCGTAGTCGGTACGCAAAAGGTATTTACTACCACCGATTTGGAGGAGTACCTGAGCATCAAGATCCCCGATGCACTTTCCAACACCTTGGCATCTACCATGGCGGAAAAACAGATCGGCATTTTGAACATTCACGAAAACCGTGAGGCTCTGGCTTCCACCATTCAAGAAAAGCTCGTTCCCTACTTCAGTCAGTTCGGCGTTGTCATTCACGATTTCTCCTTTATGGACATCATGGCACCCGACGAGGATCTTGCTCCCATCAACGAAGAGCGTCTCAAGGCGGCAACCGCAAAGCAATCTATCGGTACGGCGCAGGCAGAAGCAGAGGCAGAAGCCATTCGTCTGGAAAGACTTGCAGAGGCAGAAGCTAAGAAGATGCGCATGATGGGCTACACCTATCAGCAGGAAAAGGGCTTTGACGTAATGAAGACAGCTGCCGCCAATACTGGCTCTGGCTCCGACTTTATGGGCGCAGGTATGGGACTTGGCATGGGCGTTGGCATGGGACGTGCATTCGGTATGGGCATGGATAACATGGCACAAACCACCATGAACGCCATCAATCCCCAGGCACAACAGCAACAGCCCGCAGGCGCGGCTTCGACTTGTCCCAAGTGCGGCACTCCCGTTCCCGCAGGTGCACAGTTCTGCTCCGGTTGCGGTCAAAAGATCGCCCCCGCAGGAACCCCTTGCAAGAATTGCGGTAACATTTTGCCCGAGGGCACAAAATTCTGCCCCATGTGCGGTGCAAAGGCGGCTCCTCAAGGCCCCATTTGCCCCAATTGCGGTAACGAGCTTCCCGCAGGCGCAAAGTTCTGTGGCAATTGCGGCACAAGACTTGCCGTTGTTTGCACACAGTGCGGCAAGGAGCTTGCCCCCGGCACACGCTTCTGCGATAATTGCGGAACTCCCACGCAACAAGGCTGATAACAGGAGGATTTTGTCATGAAAAAATTACGCTTTCGTTTGAGCTCAATGCTCTTTGTGGTGATCATTGCCGCCATTTGGAACCTTTTGGTGTTTATGCTCTCCAAACCCGAAAACCGCGAATTCCTCTTTTGGGGCGGTTACGTGTTTGCAATGGTCGCGTTTGTGGTAACGGCTACTATTATGGCTGTTTCGCCTGGTGATAAGGATGCATCTATTTCGTCAAGAACGCCCATTATCGCATACACGGGTATGTATTTTGCCGTTTCCCTCTTCCTCAATACCATTTTCGTTATCATTTCCAAGGGTGAGAACCGCATCGTCGTTCTGCTCCCCAACCTGATCATTATCCTCATTTATGCAGGTGTTATGATCTTCGCCTTCTACGTAACCGGCCGCATTGCTCAAAACGACAAAGAGCTTTACGGCGGTGCAAAGATCTTGGAGGGACTTTCCATTCAGATCACCGGCATGGCTGACCTTGCCGAAAACGCACAGGTCAAGGCTGAGCTCCGCGTTCTTTGCGAGGCAGTTGAGTACAGCAACATCATCGGCAACGCCGAAACCAAGGAGCTTGAGACCCGCTTCCGTACGCAAATCATTGAGATCCAATCGATGATCGATGAGGAAGAAGAAGCCGAGGTCATTTTGAAGAAGATCAAGTCTGCAAAGGTCACATTGAAAACAAGAAACACCATGCTGAGTGTTTCCAAGTAATTTGGAGGACTTATGGACGCAATACCGTATTCTTGCGGGAATTGTAACGCCTCGTTGAACATCGATCCCAAAACGCGCACTTGCCGTTGCGATTGGTGTCATCAGTTGGTACATATTCCGCGAAAAGAGATCAACGCAGGTCCCTCGGTCCAATCAAACGTACAAAAAGCAACCGAATATTTTTTGAACCGAGAGTTCGAGCGTGCCGCAGAGTGTGCAACGGATGCACTCGCGTACGCAGTTGATAACGCCCCCGCAAAATACATTCTTGCATTTTACGATCGTTTTGTTGCAAAAAATCATAAGGAACGAGCACTTTACAACTTTTTTGAAGAACGCTTTCGCGAGCAAGAGACCGAGCCTTTGGACGTAGAGGAGATCGAGCTTTTGAAAAAGTTCTTCCTCGCCTCCCCCACTCGCTTGAGTGAATACGAGGAACAGATCCTTTCGTTGGTCAGAAGCAACGCAACCACCGACGCGGAGATTTGTGAGTTTGCCGATGCGTTTTGTCCGCAGGTCATTGCAAAGCGCAATTCCATCGATTTTTTGACGCAAGAGCTTGCAGGTCTTTACACGGAACTTGCCGCACAGTGCAACATTCCAAAAACCTGCTATGCCCTTCTCTCATCTATTCGCACCAATCCCGATTCCCCGTATCCCAACAACACCTTTTACCTGCGTAACAAAACGCAACGCTTTTTGCACACGTACGTGCATCCTATTGGAGACGTTATCGAGGCGATGCAGGACGAGGAGCTGAAGCAAAAGTTCCTTGGCGCGTACAATAAGCTGGAAGCGCAGATATTGGAAAAAATGGGTTGATTGCCCACCATCTTACCTTGTTTCCCAAAAAAATTATATAAAGGAGTGACATTTCATGGCAAATGAAGTCCAAGTTAGTTATGTTGACTTAACAAACATATCCAACAGTATTGCCCGCACGGCTGCTGCTGTATCTGCTTTGCAGTCACAAACTACGCAAATCGGTAACAATTTGATTACCGTCAACGACAATGTGGTCCTCGTAGACCGCAAGGTCAATCAGGTAGATAGCCAATTGGCTGACCTGCGCGACCGCTTTGTAAAGATGGTTAAGGAGCAGAGAATGGCTGCAGCACTGCAACGCGCTCTCACCGAAATCATCCGTATCCGTCAGGAGCTCGAGCAAAAGTACGGCAGCTATCAGCTGGTCAGAAACACCATGCTCGGCATTCTGCAGGCAACTGACCTCGCACTGGTTCGCAACGATACCATTGCAACCGCTTCCGAGCAGTTGATGATCTCCACTCCCAAGTACTGGCTTGCTCCCTGCGTTGTAGCACTTTCCGCTTGGATCGCTGACAACAAAGAGCTTGCTGACCGTGCTTTGAAGGAAGCCCTCAAGCGCGACAAGGAAAAGACCGCCCTCGTTTTTGCATTGGTTTGCCGCAGAGCTGCAAACACCAAGGATGCAAAGGTTAACCAGGCGAGAAACCTTGCTTGCTACAAGTGGCTCAACCTCTACTTTGGTATGCAAAAGGCAAAGATGATGCACCGCAGTATCATCGTTTACATCAACGCATACGTAAACGGCGTATTTGGTGATCCTAACTCCAAGGAGCTCAAGGAGACCTGCGACTTCTACAGCTACGTTGACCAATGGATGAAGGAAATTGACGACAACGGTTCTCTCGCAACCGAGCAGGCTGCTTACTGGGCAGAGTTCTACGAGAGCAGATGCGTCAACATTCATGAAAAGTACCCCACTCTGGCTAAGGTTTGCCCCGAGTTCGAGCGCATCAACGCTTACGTAAGACGTATCAACGCAATTGACGAGATCTTCTCTCACTTCGAAGGCATTGCAAACGCTCCCGTTAACAAGAAGGAGCTCGCTGCTATGATCGATGACGAGCTGTTGACTCTTGTCAGCAAGTTCGACGACGAAGAGGCTCCCCTCCGTGAGGAAGAAGAGCTCATGTCCGAGATCAAGAGACTCAAGGGTGACGAGGATCTTGCTAAGAGAATTATCGCAGCAAGAAAGTTCAAGAGAGCCGATCCTCCCATCAACTTTGCTGAGCAGCTCACCAACGCAATCGCTTCCAACGATACCGCAGGAAGCCTTGCTGCAGCTCGCAAGACCTCTTGCGCATTCCTGAGCAAGTACATCGTTCCCGCTTACCACAAGTTCATCACCGAAAAGCGTGAGGACTTCCCTGCAGAGATCACCGTTAAGGTTGACGACTGGAAGGGTAACACCAACGACGGCGCTAACAAGGGCAAGCTGAAGGACGACTACACCGCACACGTAAACAAGAAGCGCAATGCAGAGCTTGGTAACATCAAGTCTGCTACCGCTATGCTGATCATCGCTTTGGTTGCCGCTGTTATCGGTATCATCGGCTTTGCTACCGATACCGCTGCTCTTGGCGTAATCGGTCTGATTGCCGCAGTTGTTGTATTTGTACTGTGGTTCAAGAAGAATACCAAGGTTAAGGCTGACAAGCTCGCAATCAATAATAAATATGATCAAATAATCAATAACGGATGTTCGACAATTGAAAAAGCATGCAACGAATGGGCTTCTATTCTCGCTCTCGTTAACGGCTTTGTTCCCCAGAACATCGGCAACCTGGATATCATGATGATTGAGGAGGCAAAGTAAGATGGCTGAAGCAATGAATAACCAAGTAGAGCAGGACGATATCCTCGGCGGTTTGAACGATTTTGCCGACGATACTGCTGCACAGGCAGAGATCAACAAGGCATTGGCAGAAGACGATGCAAACAAGGCTGTTCTCGACCAAGAGAACCTCGAAGGCTTTGCAGCAGGCTTCCCCAAGACCTGGGCTCCCGAGCCCCCCACGAAATAATCGATTACGATTAAATCATTAAAAACCGTGCCGCAAATGCAATGCATTTGCGCCACTCTTTTTTTGTTTGCTTATTCGGTGGGAACGCGTTGCGGATTTTTAAACTGCTCCAACGTCTCGTTCATCAGCGGAACGATCTTGTCATTCAAATTGTAAATCTTAACAGCGTATTGGTTCGAGGTGCTGGCACTCAAATTAACCAAAAAGTCTTCAAAATCGCCCCAGTCGTAAAGAAGTGCAATGTCATATACCAAGGAGCTCTTGATAATGTCAAGCACCTCGCGCGAGCCGCTGTTTGTTGCAGTGTTCAAATACAGCGTTCTGGTGTAGTATGCATCCATGGTAGAATCCTTCATGCTTGAATAAACCGCCATGATCTGCATCATGCGCTGTGCATACTCGTTGTTACTGCACTTGTTGGGAATTGCCCACAGGTGGTTCCAGTTATCAAACGAAACAACACAGTTGTAGTCATCACCTACCTCATACAAGGGGGTAGGCAAAATACCGTACTCAAACTCTGCCTGCAGGTAATATACGGTGCGTACGTCAAACAGCGAGCAATCGGTAAACAAACAGTTACCCGTTAAAAAGTTTTCTTCACGTACGGCAGAATATCCGCGTGAGATCCAAGAGGTAGAAACCGTATTGTAGTTTTCGTACAAGTATTCAATCAGCTCTTGGTTGCGTTCGGTTTGAATGGTGAATTCGGGATATCCGTCCTCATCCGTTGTGGTAATACGTCCGCCGGCGCCGTAGAAGTAAAAGAGCGCCGAACGGTAATACTGAAAATATCCAAGGGTATCGCCCTTCGTTACGTCAAGCGCACCGTCGTTTTTCACTTGGTCAACGGTGGCAAGCTCTGCCAAGGTCAGCATGGTGTCCATGGTCCATTCCTGATCCTTAACCACCTGATACAGGTCTGCATAGTTCTCATCATTGAAAAGCTCTACAATGGTCTCGGAAAGGTCGTTGTACATTCTCATATTGACCAACGTATGACCGCACACCTCCATGGTGGAAATGTTCATATCGCCGCTCAAATAATAGAGCTTATCGCCCATAGAGAGCTGTGAAACCGAGTTTTGGTCAAACGCCTTGTGATCAAGTTCTACAAAATCCATCGCGCGAATATCCTGCAAAAGGTTGCCCGTTGCGGCAGCCGCTGCCGATCTTGCCAAAATAATGGTCAGGTCGTACTTTTCGTCGTTTTCATACGCCATGTTCAAGTGCTGATACATATTTCCGTTAGAAGGAACCTGCGCGATGCGGCAATGATAAGTATCCTGAATTTTTTGGTTGCGCGTATAAACCGCGTACGAAAGAGCATCAATGCTTGCGCCGTCTATCTCCTCAGACCAAAAATCAACACACTTATAAATATTGTTTCCATTTTGTACCTGCTCGTCAACCGAGTCACCGCCGTGAATACGCACGTAAGCGCGGTAAACGTACTCGTTACCGTTGGGGTCACGCATATCCACAACCTCGGGCATACCATCGTTGGATGTATGGTTGTCGTTATTGTCATTCGGCTTTGTCGTTTGCTGTTGATCGTCCTTTGTTGTGGTCTCCTCGGTTTTGTCGCCACCGCATGCCGCCAAGCATGACACCAACATTGCCATTGCCATCAAAAGAACTACCAGCTTTGTCAACTTTTTCATACTGTCTCCTCCGCTATCCTTTTTATTTCGTGCTTTGCACGTTTTTGGATACCTATATTATACATATTCTGCACCTATTTTTCAATTGACATATTGCATAAAAATACACCGCCCGTTTTGTGCATCATGTATATTTTTATTGAGAGATTTTGAGGGGTAGCTTTTGCCATATTGATATGAATAATGAAACGGCAGTGTCCAATTCCCTTTTCATCTGTTTTATAAATACGATAAAAGCTTTTGGAGAGGGTATGGGAGTTTTTTGCAAACGGCTCCTCTCACAAAATCCAACAAAAAAGCACCGCAAGTGCGAACACTTGCGGTGCGAGATATTTGATGTATCGCTGTTAATTAAGCTGCATCGGGAACGAACTCAGGGTTCTTGAACTGCTCAAGAGTGAGGTTCATTTCTTCGATAGCCTTATCAAGGTTAGCGATCTTAGCGGTCAGCTGGTTGGAGTTTGCACCACCAACAGCCTTGATGGTATCCATGAAGGTACCCCAGTTGTAAAGCTGTGCGATATCGTAAGAGAGAGAGGTTCTAATGATATCCATAACCTCACGGGAACCGGTGTCGGTTGCTACGGTCAAGTACATGGTCTTGGTGTAGTAAGCGTCCATGGTAGAATCCTTCTTAGAGGAGTAAACTGCAAATACCTGCAACAGGCGCTCTGCATACTCAGCGTTATCGCACATAGCAGGCATAGCCCACAGGTGGTGGCAGTTTTGGAAGTAGATCGCGCATGCGTACTCATCGCCGGACTCGTACAGAGGGTTAGGAAGAATACCATACTCGAAGGGAGAATCTACGTACAGCTGCTTACGAACGTCCCAAAGGGTCATATCGGTAAAGAGGCACATATTGCTCCAGAAGTTGGTCTTTCTGTCTCCGGAAGCACCGCTGGGCATCCAGCCGTTCTTGGGAGTGCTGAAGTTGTTGAGCAGGTACTCGTAAACTTCAACGTTTCTCTCTTCAGCGATAACGAGCTCGGGGTAACCGTCCTCGTCCAGCTCACTGATACGTCCGCCTGCACCGTAGAAGTAGTACAGAGGAGATGCAGAGTAACGGAAGTAACCAACGGTGTCACCCTTGGTGGTAGCAAGAACTCCATCACTCTTATCAACGTCAACGTTTGCCAGCTCAGCAATGGTCAGCATAACGTCCATGGTCCACTCGTGCTCGAGAACGAGCTCGTAAACGTTTGCATAAAGCTCATCATCGTAAATATCAACGATAGCCTCGGAGAGGTCGTTGTACAGCTCAAGGTTTACAACGGTGGGAGCGTAGTTATCCATAGAGGAGATGTTCATATCGCCGCTGAGGTAGTAGAGCTTACCACCCATGGAGAACTGCTTAACGGAGTTTTGGTCGAACGCGGGGTGCGACAGGTCAACGTTGGTCATCGAGTTGATGTCTCTGAGCAGGTTGCTGGTAGCAGCTGCGCCTACGGAGAGGGTCTTGATGATGGTTGCATCAATCTTTTCGCTGTTGGTGTAGAAAGACTTCAGCTCTGCATACATATTGCCTACCTGGTATTGGGGCACGATGCGGATGTTGTAATCCTCCTGGATGCGCTGGTTACGGGTGTAAACCGCGTAAGAAAGAGCATCGTTGCTGGTTTCTGCTACGTAGAAGTCCTCGCAGTAGAAGCCGCCGTTACCATCGGTGGAAGCGTTACCTGCAAAGCCCTCGGAAGCGTTGGATGCCTTGTGAACCTTGTAGAGGTACTGTCCGCCTGCTGCGTTGGTCATGGTGATCTTGTCGGGATCCTTGGGACCTTCGTTACCGGTGGTGGTTTCCTGATTGTCGTTGGGTTTGTTTTGGTTGCCGTTGTTGGTGGTGGTCTCTTCGCCCTTATCGCCGCCGCAAGCAGCCAGACAAGGAACCAACATCACTACTGCAAGCAACAAAACCAACAGTCTTG
>JAZQYE010000025.1:0-4375 GCA_045633385.1 Eubacteriales bacterium
GTGCAGGCACTGCCCCGTGATCATGGCGCGGTGGCGTGCCTCAAATTTGGTGTTTCCTCCACCGTAAACGGTATCCCCCAGCAAGGGGTGCCCCACCGAAGACATGTGCACGCGGATCTGGTGCGTTCTGCCCGTTTCCAATTCACAGCGCAACAGTGTAAAGGAGTTGCCGTCCGCCTCGCCGCGCGAGAGGACAGACCAATGCGTCACCGCCTCACGTGCGTGCAGCTCCGTGCCGCGAATAACAGCCATTTTTTTGCGATCGACGGGATGACGCCCGATAGGAGCATCAACCGTGCCGCTATCCTCACGGAAGTTCCCCACCGCAACCGCCGTATAAATGCGATTGATGTGGTGCCCTTTGAGGCTTTCGGAAAGTTTGAGATGTGTCTCGTCATTTTTGGCAACCACCAAAAGTCCGCTGGTATCCTTATCGATGCGGTGCACGATGCCGGGGCGAACCACACCGCCCACGCCCGAAAGCGTTCCCTTGCAATGATACAACAGCGCGTTGACCAGCGTACCGTCGGGGTTTCCCGCGGCGGGATGCACCACCATGCCAACGGGCTTATTGACCACGATCAGATCCGCATCCTCGTACACCACGTCCAAGGGAATGTCCTGCGGTACAGCCTCGCACGGCTCGGGCTCTGGCAAGGTCACCTCAACGGTATCCCCCACCGCAACCTTATAATTTTTTGCCACGCACTTGGCGTTGACCGTAACTGCACCATCCTCGATCAATCGGGCGGCGGCAGACCGTGTCAGGTCGCTTTGTGCCGATACGAATTGATCGAGCCTTGTACCGCTCTGCTCTGCCGCAACGCAAAGCCGCAACAGGTTGGCGTCGAGCTCCGTTTCACTCCACGTCCGAATCGTCATGTCCTACTCCGTCCGCGTTTGCGGTCTGCTCTGCCTTTTTGATCTTTTCTGTTTTGTAATCCTTGATGATGTCCGCAACCAGGTATGCGATCATCATACCCGCGCCCACACAAACAAAGGAGTCGGCTACGTTAAACACGGCAAAGTCAATCAAGGTAAAATCAATAAAATCGATTACGTAACCCAAGGCTACGCGGTCGATCATGTTTCCGATACCGCCGCCGATGATCAGTGCAAGCGAGATCTGCATCCAACGGCTTTGGGGACGGTAGCGGAACAAATAAACGCTAAGCCCCACAATGGCAACGGTGGAAAACACCATAAACACCCAACGGTTGTTTTGCATCATACCAAACGCCATGCCGGGGTTTTGAACGTAGGTAAAGTGTAACACGTCTTTCCAAAGCGGAAAGGACGGTTCGCCCTGCAAATAGATCACCGCCAGCCATTTGGTCAGCTGATCTACTCCGACAATGCCGATGATAATGGCGATCAAAGCAATCATAGTAAACCTCTTTTAGTAGATATTTTGCGCAGGGCGCGAGTGAAAACCGTATTGCAGTCCTCTCTCGCGCCCGTTTTGAAACAGCTTATTTCAGAATATTGCGGCAACGTGCGCAGATAAATCCGCCTTCGCCGTCGTCCTCACCCTCGGTGGAGTAGCTCCAGCAACGGTCGCACTTGCAGCCGTCGGCAGGTTCTACCAAAACCGCCAGGGTCTTTTCCTCGTTAACGTAAGCACCCGCAGGAGCTTCCGCGGACTCCAGCGCAACGCCGGAAACGATGAACACCGTGATCAGCTCCTTGCCAAAGCTATCCAGCAGGGCGCGCATTTCGGCATCCTGCGTGTAAACGGTGATCTTTGCCTCAAGCGATTTTCCAACCAGCTTTTCGGCACGTGCAATTTCAAGTGCCTTCATCACGTCGTCACGCATTTCAAACAGCTTGTTCCACTTTTCGGCAACGTCAGAGAAGCAGAGCGCCTCGTCGTATGCGGGCATATCGTTGAGGAATACGCTCTCGCAAACGTCGCTTGCCTTGTGCGGAATTGCCTGCCACATCTCCTCAGCAGTAAAGGAAATGATGGGGGCAAGCAAACGAACCAGACCGGAAAGAACAAAGTACATAGCGGTCTGCGCACTTCTGCGCGCCTCGCCGTTTGCCTTTTCGGTATAAACGCGATCCTTGGTAATATCGATATAGAGCTTGGAAAGCTCGGTGGTGCAGAAATTATTGATCGCGTGGTACGCTACGTGGAACTCGTAGGTATCGTACGCAGTCTTGACCGTACGGGTCAGCTCGTTCATTGCGGAAATGACCCAACGGTCGATCTCGGGCAAATGGTCAAATGCGACCGCATCGGTATCGGGATTGAAGTCGTTGAGATCCGCGATCAGAATACGAACCGTGTTACGGATCTTGCGGTACGCATCGGAGAGCTGCTTGAAGATCACGTCGGAAACGCGAACGTCCACGCGATAATCGGAAGAAGCGACCCACAAACGAACCAGATCGGAGCCGTACTTTGCAACGATATCCGAAGGAACGATAACGTTACCCAAGGACTTGTGCATTGCCTTACCCTCGCCGTCAACGACCCAACCGTGCGTCAAAACGGTCTTGTAGGGTGCCTGTGCATTGCCCGTAGAACCAACGGCGGTCAAAAGCGAGGATTGGAACCAACCTCTGTACTGGTCGGCACCCTCCAGATACATATCTGCGGGCCAACGCTGCTCGGGGTTGTTCTCCATGACAGCAAAGTGAGAGGAGCCGGAGTCGAACCAGCCGTCCAGCGTATCGGTCTCGGTGGTAAAGGTCTTGCCGCCGCACTCGGGGCATACAAAGCCCTCGGGCAACAGCTCTGCCGCGCTCTTTTCGTACCAGATGTTGGAGCCGTGCTCACCAAAGAGCTCAGCAACGCGTGCAATGGTCTCGTCGTTGCAAATGGGCTTCTTGCAGCAATCGCAGTAGAATACCGGAATGGGCAGACCCCAATGACGCTGACGGGAGATACACCAATCTGCTCTCTCCTTAACCATGCTCTTGATGCGGTCACCGCCCCACTCGGGCAACCACTCAACCTGCTCGCAGGCTTGCGCCGCGGCATCCTTAAACGCATCTACCGAGCAGAACCACTGGGGCGTTGCGCGGAAGATGATGGGGTTCTTACATCTCCAGCAGTGCGGGTACTCGTGCTCGATCTGCGTAGAAGCAAACAGCGCACCCGTCTCCTTCATATCTGCGAGAATGGCATCGTTGGACTCGTCGTAACGAAGACCTGCAAACTTGCCTGCCTCCTCGGTCTGGTATCCTCTGTCGTCCACGGGAACGAGCGGAGGGAGTCCGTAACGACGACAGGTAACGTTATCGTCTGCACCAAAGCCGCCTGCGGTGTGTACACAACCCGTACCGCTATCCATGGTAACGTAATCGGCAACCACTACAAGACTGTCACGATCCAGGAAGGGATGCTGTGCGGTCATGTATTCAAACTCCTTGCCCGCACGGCGGTCAAGGATCTCGTAGCTCTCAATACCGCCCTCCAGCATGGTCTTGCCGCAAAGAGCCTCGGCAACGATGTAGCACTCGCCGCTCTCAGCCTTGACGATGACGTAGCTTTCCTCGGGGTTGAGCGCGATGGCTTGGTTACCGGGGAGCGTCCACGTGGTGGTGGTCCAAATGACGAAATAGGTCTTGGAAAGATCGCACAAGCCGGCAAGCTTGCCCTGATCGTCCTTAACTTGGAATTTTACGTAAATAGAGGTGCAAGGATCGGTTTGGTACTCGATCTCTGCCTCTGCCAACGCGGTCTCGTCGTTGGGGCACCAATATACGGGCTTGAGTCCCTTGTAGATGTAGCCCTTTTTGTACATTTCGCCAAACACCTTGATCTCGCGTGCCTCAAAGGATTTGTCCATGGTCAGATAAGGACGCTCCCAATCGGCAACCACGCCCAAGCGGATGAACTGCTCCATCTGCTTATCGACAAAATCCTGCGCAAACTTGTGGCAGGCACTGCGGAACTCGGGAATGGACATGCTCTTGCGGTTGAGCTTGTTCTGCTTGATGATGGCAGACTCAATGGGCATACCGTGGTTATCCCAACCGGGCGTAAACGGTACGCGATAGCCGGACATGGCATGCGACTTGTTGATAAAATCCTTGAGGATCTTATTGAGCGCGTGACCCATGTGAATATTTCCGTTGGAGAAAGGGGGGCCGTCGTGCAGGATATAAAGAGGCTTATCCTTGCTGTTCTCCTGCATTTTGTTGTACAGGTCGATCGATGCCCAATACTTGATCATTTCCGGCTCGCGTTGGGGAAGTCCCGCACGCATGGGGAATTCGGTCGTGGGCAGGTTCAGTGTACTTGTGTAATCCTTTGCCATTGTTAACACTCCATATTTTCTATCCTTGCGGATGATTTTACAATTTTTGAGCCGCAGAAACAAAAAACGCCCCACAGCACGCTGCTGTGAGACGGAAAGTTCCG
>JAZQYE010000026.1:0-1953 GCA_045633385.1 Eubacteriales bacterium
GGATTCTCTCACGGTTACCCTCTTTGATCTTGTTGAGAACACGAATGGTGTCACCGATGCGGGTCACGAGTACTACTTGTTTCAATTGCTCGTTTGTAAAAGCCTCAATCAAATTCATTTTGAGCCCTCCTATAAAATACCGGACGTTCATGCGAGCATGCAGCGGACCATCCTATTATTCTTGCGCACTGCGCAACACGAGTATTATACCACATCAAAAACAATTTTGCAAGACCTTTTTGAAATTTTCTTTTTGTTTTTTTTCATTTTTTTGCATTTTTTGTAAAATAAAACGGGTTGCGGCAGTTTTATTTTTCTTTTTGTCTTGACGAAATCAAAATCTTGTGATATAATGTTGTAGTTAAAATTGTTACGTTAAACGGAGGAAGTTATTTATGACACTCTACGAAGATCTCAAATGGAGAGGCTTGATTCAAGATATCTCCAGCCCCGAGCTGATCGAAAAGCTCAACGCAGGCGGAATGACCTTTTACATCGGCACCGACCCCACGGCTGACAGCCTGCATTTGGGTCACTATTCTTCCTTTTTGATCACGCGCCGTCTTGCCGCTGCAGGACACACGCCCCTTTTGTTGGTTGGTATGGCTACGGCTTTGATCGGCGACCCCCGCGGAACCGTTGAGCGCAAACTCTCTGACCGCGACGAGGTCATTCACAACTACGAATGCCTCAAAACACAGCTTCAAAAGATCTTCCCCTATGAGGTCGTAAACAACTACGATTGGGTCAAGGATCTCAATATCATCGATTTCTTCCGCGATTACGGTAAGTATATCAACGTTGGCTATATGCTCAGCAAGGATCTCATCCGCCGCCAGATGGAGAGCGGTATCTCCTATGCGGAGTTCTCTTATATGCTCATTCAAGGTCTTGATTTCAAGTATCTGCACGAAACGCGCGGCGTTGATTTGCAGGTAGCCGGCTCCGACCAGTGGGGCAACATCACCACGGGTATCGAGCTGATCCGCAAGACCACGGGCGACGAGGTCTATGCTATGACCATGCCTTTGGTTACCGATTCCCACGGCAACAAGTTTGGTAAGAGCGAGGGCAACGCCGTTTGGCTGGACAAGAACAAGACCAGCTCCTACGAGCTGTATCAGTTCCTGCTCAACTCCGAGGACAGCATGGTGATCGAGTACCTCAAGAGACTGACCTTCCTCTCCCGCGAGGAGATCGAGGCGATTGAGGCAGAGCACAATGCCGCTCCCGAGCGTCGCTTGGCACAAAAGAAGCTGGCTGAGGAGATTTTGAACGATTTGCACGGCGAGGGTGCTTACGAATCTGCCGTAAAGATCAGCGAACAGCTCTTTGCCGGCAACATCAAGGAGATCCCCACCAAGGATCTGTTGGCAGGGCTGAAGGACGTTCCTCACTTTGAGACCGAGGGCGGTGCCATTATGGACGTGCTCGTTTCCGCCGGCATCTGCTCCTCCAAGCGCGAAGCACGCGAGTTCATCGCAGCAAAGTCCTTGACCCTCAACGGCGAACCGATCACAAGCATGGATCTGCAGATCGACGCCGGCACCACCATTGGCGAAAAGTATATCGTCATCCGCCGCGGCAAAAAGAAGTATTATCTGGGCGAGCTGAAGTAAGCGTAACCCTTCGCTTTTGGGTTCGTTTTTTCTTGGGAGTTTTTTGCGGGGGAACTTTTGAAGTTTTTTTGTCAGGACCTTTTGAAAAAGGTCCCGACACCCCCAAAACTTTTTATCGCATTTACAGGTATGACTAAACGGGAGTGTTTCGCTCCCGTTCTTTTATTTTGGGTAAAAATTTCTTTCTTCACATCACACGCCCCTCGGCGCTCGCCTCCGCTCGCTTTTGCTCCCGCGAGCGGCTAGGCACCGCCGAGACCCTATCCGCTCAGAGAGTTGTTTGCGTTGGGGAACGGCAGCGCGAACAAAATCATTTTCCATCGCAAAACAACTT
>JAZQYE010000027.1:0-4223 GCA_045633385.1 Eubacteriales bacterium
GGCTCACAGAACGACATGGCTACGATCCGACTTGGGATTGCGGCAGGCGAGGCTTGGAGAATGGGCTTCCAAGGGCGAACCGAACCAACACGCTGTGTTCAGTAGGCTTCGACGGGGGTGCGCACCCGTTACCATGAGCGCCGCATATGCTTGTATGCGAAAAGAGAAAGCAAAAACGCTTTAACAAGGGTGGCACCGCGAAGATCTTCGTCCCTATTACCGTTAGGTATTGGGGCGTTTTTTGTTGCAAAGTACCGAAAGGAGAATATAAAATGGCAAACAAAGAAATTCCCTACAAAATTTATTTAGAAGAAAGTGAAATGCCGCGCGATTGGTATAACGTACGCGCCGACATGACCAAAAAGCCCGCTCCCCTGCTCGATCCCAAAACCTGCAAGCCCATTACCGCCGAGGAGCTGGGCAAGGTATTTTGCGAGGAGCTGGTCAAGCAGGAGCTGGACGATACCAACCGCTATATCCCGATTTCCGAAGAGATCTTAAACTTTTATAAAATGTACCGTCCCGCACCGCTGGTGCGCGCATACTGTCTGGAAAAAAAGCTGGGCACCCCCGCTCACATCTATTACAAGTTCGAGGGTAACAACACCAGCGGAAGCCACAAGCTCAACTCCGCCATTGCGCAGGCGTACTACGCAAAGCAGCAGGGGCTCAAGGGCGTTACCACCGAGACGGGTGCAGGTCAATGGGGTACGGCTCTTTCGATGGCTTGCTCCTACTTTGGGCTTGACTGCAAGGTGTTTATGGTCAAATCCTCTTATGAGTTAAAGCCCTTCCGCCGCGAGGTGATGCGTACCTACGGCGCGAGCGTAACGCCCTCCCCCTCCGAGACCACGCGCGTGGGCAGACAGATTCTTGAGGAGTTCCCCGGCACTACGGGTAGCTTGGGTTGCGCCATCTCCGAGGCGGTTGAGGTAGCATCCGAAAACGAGGGATACCGCTACGTGCTGGGAAGCGTGCTCTCCCAGGTTATGCTCCATCAATCGGTAATCGGTACCGAGACAAAAGCAGCTCTTGAAAAGTACGGCGTAAAGGCAGACGTCATCATCGGTTGCGCAGGCGGCGGCTCCAATTTGGGTGGCTTGATCGCCCCCTTTATGGGCGAAAAACTGCGCGGCGAGGCAGACTACCACTTTATTGCCGTAGAGCCCGAAAGCTGTCCTTCCCTCTCTCGCGGTAAGTACGTATACGACTACTGCGATACGGGTCGCATCTGTCCTCTTGCCAAAATGTACACGCTTGGCAGTGGCTTTATTCCTGCCGCTACTCACGCAGGCGGTCTGCGCTTCCACGGTATGAGCTCTGTTCTCTCCGAGCTGTATGACGAGGGATTGATGGAGGCACGCACGGTGAAGCAGACCGAGGTATTTGCGGCGGCGGAGTACTTTGCACGCATCGAGGGCATTCTCCCCGCACCCGAAAGCTCCCACGCCATTAAGGTAGCGATCGACGAGGCAATCAAGTGCCGCGAAACGGGCGAGGAAAAGGTCATTGTATTCGGCTTGACCGGTACGGGTTATTTTGACATGATGTCCTATGAAAAGTTCCACGACGGCAGAATGACCGACTACACGCCTACCGACGAGGAGATCGCCGCAGGACTTTCCAAAATCCCGAACATTGATTGATGAAAATAAACGAAGAACGGGGAAAGCTTCAAGCTCGAAGCTTTCCCCGTTCTTTATTGATCAAGCAGATCGGTTATTGCTGAAACAGCGGTGTGGAAAGGTAACGCTCACCCGTATCGGGCAGGAGCACCACAATGCGCACACCCTTGTATGTGGGGCGCTTTGCAAGCTCCGTAGCGGCGTGAAGTGCCGCACCTGAGGTAATACCCACCAAAAGCCCCTCGGAGCGTACAAAGCGTCTCGCCGCGTCGTATGCATCCTCCTCGGTGACCGTGCAGATCTCGTCAACCAACGTCCGATCCAAATTTTCGGGCACGAAGTTTGCGCCAATGCCCTGCAAGCCGTGCTTTCCTGCTCTGCCCTGCGACAACAGCGGCGAAGATGCAGGCTCTACGGCAACGATATGACAATTGGGATTGTTCTCCTTGAGATATTTTGCCGTTCCGGAAAGTGTTCCGCCCGTGCCGACACCGGCAACAAATACGTCCACCTTCCCCTCGCAATCTGACCAGATCTCGCGTGCGGTCGTCATATAATGCGCCTGCGGATTTGCGGGATTATCAAATTGAGACGGAATAAAGCTCCCTTCAATCTCTCGTGCAAGCTCCTCTGCCTTTTCAACTGCCGCCTGCATACCGCGTGCACCATCGGTCAAAACGAGCTCCGCACCGTAAGCCGCCAACAAAGCGCGACGCTCCATACTCATGCTGTCGGGCATCGTCAGGATCAATCGGTAACCGCGGCGTGCGCAAAGTGCGGCAAGTCCAACGCCCGTATTGCCGCTGGTGGGCTCAATCACGGTAGCGCCCTGCTTGATCAATCCCCTCTTTTCGGCATCGTCAAGCATAAACATGGCGACGCGATCCTTCGCACTGCCCGCAGGGTTGAAGCACTCCAGCTTGCAAAACAGTTCTGCGCCGTTGGCATAAAGCGCGTTGTAACGTTGCGCGTACAACAACGGTGTATTTCCAATCATTTGCGATAAATTATCGTATAACATATCAAGCTCCTCTTCTTTCAAACAAGATCTGATTTTATTGTATCACAAAACCGACAATTTGTCAACCGGAACTAAAAAAAGAATTCGACTGTGCGTTTGCACAAACAGAAAAAAACAGTACAGAAAGCTTCCATACTGTTTTTATCTGAGGGCTCGGATGGGTTATTTCCTTGCCTTTGGTTGTTTGATTACTTGCCCAGAGCGTTGAGCTTCTTGGTGAACTGGCTCTTCTTGTGAGCCGCTGCGTTCTTATGGATGATTCCGTAAGCGGCTGCTTGGTCAACCTTCTTCACAGCAGACTTGTAAGCTGCCTGTGCAGTTGCCATATCGCCGGAAGCAAGAGCTGCATCATACTTCTTCATTTCGGTCTTGAGAGCGCTGCGGTACATTTTGTTTTGCAGAGTTTTGGTTTGAATAACCTTTACTCTCTTCTTAGCGGACTTGATATTCGGCATCGTTTTTACCTCCCTTAAAATTTGAAACATGAATAACTGATATTTCAAAGCGGCGCCTGAGAGGGTGCGCACTGCTTCATCCATATACCATGATATTG
This sequence comes from Eubacteriales bacterium, assembly GCA_045633385.1. Classification (GTDB taxonomy): domain Bacteria; phylum Bacillota; class Clostridia; order Oscillospirales; family CAG-272; genus UMGS1865. The sequence goes on from JAZQYE010000027.1 coordinate 3,200, forward strand.
TACCACACTTTTTCAAAAATTGCAATACCTTTTTGAAAAGTTTTTTCAAAAAAGCCAATCTTTTTTTCGCTTTTTTTAATTTTTTCTTTTTTGGGCTTGACGTATTGATTTTTTTGTAAAACTGTGCTATAATATTCTGTAGCGAAGTGATTCGCAAAAAAATACATAAAGGAGTTTTCAGCCATGGCAAAAAGTAACAGCCTCACCGCTTCTTACGAGGCGCTTCCCAAGATCGCGAAGATCCTTCTTCAACTCTTCCTCGGCGCTATCGTTGGCGGTATTTTCAGAATTTTGCGTTACCTCGAGACCAAGAATACCACCACTCTGATCGTTGGTATTTTGGCTTTGATCCCCCCGATCAGCTTTGTCTTCTGGGTGATCGACCTCGTAACCGAAGCAACCGCTGATCGCATCACGGTTCTCGCTGACTGATTTTCAAAAAGAGATGAGCTTTGAAACATAAGCTCATCTCTTTTTGTATTTTGCGTATGTAAGAAGTGACAAAAATTTGCTTCTTTTCCTCTTTTTTTTCAAAAAAACGCAAAAGATAAAAAAGATGTAAAAAAGGGCTTGCAATTTTTGAATTTTGGGGTATAATATATAATGTTGAATTATGGCTTTTTTACAGCCGAACATTATTTTTTGGAGGACATCAAAATGAGCAAAAAGCTTGAAAAACTGAATGCATTTCAGGGCGTTAAGGGCCCCGTTCTGACCATTGTTATGGACGGTGTAGGTCTTGCACCCGACACCGTTTCCAACGCCGTTGCAGGCGCTTATACGCCCAATTTGGATGCGTTGATGCAAAACTATCCCACCGTTTCCCTTAAGGCTCACGGCACCGCGGCAGGTCTTCCCTCCGACGATGATATGGGTAACAGCGAGGTTGGACACAATGCGCTGGGCGCAGGTCAGGTCTTTGCACAGGGCGCAAAGCTGGTATCCAACTCCATCGAATCGGGCAAGATGTTTGCTTCTGCTACCTGGCAGGATCTGATCGCAAACGTTAAGGCAAACGCCTCCA
>JAZQYE010000028.1:0-6899 GCA_045633385.1 Eubacteriales bacterium
AAAAACATTGTAGCACAGAGCGAAGAAAAACGAAAGACTGCAGAACAAGAGCATCAACACACCATGGAGAAGATGCGTTTCGAGAAGGAAAAAGATTCAAACAAGAAAAACGGATACCAACTTAGGCAAGAGGAAAAACGAAAAAATATTGTGCTTGAAGAAGAAGAACGGAGAAAATCTGTCGAGTTGCAAAATCAGCTTTTGATTGAACAAGAAAAACTTGCAACTGAAAGAGAACGGCTTGAGTTGGAAAAAGAGCAGATCTTGTTGGAAAAAGAAAAGCAGAAAACAAAGCGTGTATTGATAATAGTTGCAGGGTGTGTAATTGCATTTTTTATTGCTCAATTACTTTTTTACTTTGTGTAATTACAGTCCAAACGTATTGAATATAGTAATTATTTTTCTCACATAAAAGGAAAGGAAATAAACCATGAAAATCAAAATTTTGGATCAAATTCGGGAATACGATGCTCCCGTAACCGTTTACGATGCGGCAAAGGACATGGAGCTGATCACGAGAGAGGTGATCGGCGCGGAGATCGACGGCAAGACCGTTGCTCTGACACAGGTTCTGGCAGAGGATGCAGAGGTCAAGCTCCTCACCTTTGCAGATGCGGCAGGTAAGCACCTGTTCCGCCATACCGCATCTCACATTTTGGCACAGGCAGTAAAAAGACTGTATCCCGCCGCAAAGCTGACCATCGGCCCTGCAATCGATAATGGATATTACTATGATATCGACTCCGACGAGAGCTTTGGTGCAGACGCACTCAAGGCGATCGAGGGCGAGATGAAGAAGATCGTCAAGGAGAACCTCAAGATCGAGAGATTTGAACTCCCCAGAGCAGAGGCGATCGCGCTGATGACCGAAAAGGAAGAGCCATACAAGGTACAGCTCATCGAGGAACTGCCCGAGGACGCCGTTATCAGCTTTTATAAGCAGGGCGAGTTTACCGACCTTTGCGCAGGCCCCCACCTGTTCAGCACGGGTGCTGTCAAGACGTTCAAGCTGACGCAGTGCACCGGCGCATATTGGAAGGGTGACCAAAACAACAAGATGCTGCAACGTATTTACGGTATCGCTTATCCCTCCAAGGATGAGATGAACGCTTATCTGCAACAGCAGGAGGAGGCTCTCAAGCGTGACCACAACAAGCTCGGTCGTGAGCTGGAGCTGTTCACCACGGTCGATAGCATCGGTCAGGGGCTTCCCGTCATGCTCCCCAAGGGTGCGCGCATCATTCAACTGCTCCAGCGTTGGGTAGAGGACGAGGAGCAAAAGCGCGGCTATCAGCTCACCAAAACGCCTTTGATGGCAAAGAGAGATCTATACAGAATCTCCGGTCACTGGGATCACTATCTGGATGGTATGTTCATTTTGGGAGATCCCCACGACGAGACCAAGGAGTGCTTTGCGCTCCGTCCCATGACTTGCCCCTTCCAGTATCAGGTATTCCTGAACAAAAAGCGCTCCTATCGCGATCTTCCCATGCGCTTGGGCGAGACCTCTACGCTTTTCCGTAACGAGGATTCTGGCGAGATGCACGGCTTGATCCGCGTACGTCAGTTCACCATTTCCGAGGGTCACCTCGTTCTGCGCCCCGATCAGCTTGCCGAGGAGTTCAAGGGTTGCCTTGATCTGGCGCTGTATATGCTTGAGACGCTGGGACTGAAGGAGGATTGCTCCTTCCGCTTCTCGCAATGGGATCCTGCCCGTACCGATAAGTACGAGGGCACGCCCGAGCAATGGAACGAGGCACAGGGTATTATGAAGGAGCTGTTGGATGCCAACGGAATCAACTATGCCGTCGGTATCGACGAGGCAGCATTCTACGGCCCCAAGCTGGATATTCAGATCAAGAACGTATTCGGTAAAGAGGATACCATCGTAACCATTCAGATCGATATGCTTTTGGCGAAAAAGTTTGGCATGGAGTACGTAGATTCCAACAACCAAATGGTAACGCCTTATATCATTCACCGTACCTCTATGGGTTGCTACGAGAGAACGCTGGCGCTCCTGATCGAAAAATACGCAGGTGCATTCCCGCTCTGGCTCGCTCCCGAGCAGATCCGCATCCTGCCCATTGGCGACGAGCACATCGAGTATGCAAAGTCGGTCAAGGCAAAGCTGGATGCCTACGGCTTGCGCGTAGAGCTGGATGATTCCTCCAATACCATTGGCTACAAGATCCGTAATACACAGCTCCAAAAGGTGCCGTATATGCTGGTCATCGGTGCCAAGGAGATGGAGGAGGGCACGGTTGCCGTACGTAACCGCGCAGGTCAAACCGAAACCAAGTCGGTCGAGGCGTTCCTTGCCGAGGCGTTGGTAGAGGTTGCCGAAAAGAGAAGATAAATACGGGTTCTTGGAGGGGGAGCATTTTCCCCTCCAAGGCTGTTTGAAAAATAAAAATGGATGAAATGATTTTAAACGAAGGACGCCCGAAGTCGGTTGCGGAACGCGAGGCACGAGAAGTGCGCACGTACGATTTTTGGACGAATTGGGCATCTCTTATTACCAAATGGATCACGGTGCGGCTCAAACCATGGAGATCTGCCGTGAGATCGAGCAAACGCTTGGCGCTCCCATTTGCAAAAATCTGTTTTTGTGCAACCGTCAGCAAACGGCATTTTATCTGCTGATGATGCCGGGGGATAAGCCGTTTAAGACCAAGGAGCTTTCGGCTCAGATCGGTTCTGCGCGCCTATCCTTTGCAACGCCCGAAAAAATGCTGGAATATTTGGATATTCAGCCGGGGGCATTGAGTATCATGGGGCTGATGAACGATCATGCGCACGCCGTACAGCTGTTGCTGGATGAGGATCTTTTCAAGGATACCTATATCGGTTGTCACCCTTGCGTCAACACCTCCAGCTTAAAAATCACCGTGCGTGATCTGTTTGAGCGGTATTTGCCGGCGACTGCACATAAATACCAAACTGTGCGTTTGGTGGGGCTTGAATAACACAGCCGACAGGCGTGCTTTGCGGTATTTCTTTTGTGCATTTTGCGTTGATTGCCCAAAAACGGAAATTGAAATTCTATTGACGAAGCGGCGGTAGTATGCTATAATAAGGTGATATTTTGTATCGACAAAATATGACATCTGATTGGATAGCAGGAGATCATCTTATGTATTACGTACTTTACAATCCGCTTTCGGGAAATAAGCAGGGCATGACCCTTTCACAAGCAGCGTTTTCCAAGCTACCCGAAAATGAGCTGAAATGGATGGATATTCGCACCGTTGAGGATTATTCCGCTTTTTGGAAAACGATCGACCTTGAAAACGATACCGTCGTAATCTCCGGCGGTGACGGTACGATCAACCGTTTTGTCAACGCAAATATTGGCACAGAGCTTCCCAAAAATTTGTTTTACTATGCATCCGGTAGCGGAAACGATTTCAAAAACGATGCCGCTCCCACTCCCGACGATCTTATCCCCTTACATCGCTATATCGATGATCTGCCCACCGTTACCGTAAACGGAAAGAGCTATCGCTTTGTCAACGGCGTTGGCTACGGCATTGACGGATATTGCTGCGAGGTCGGTGATAAGCTCAAGGAAAAATCCAATAAGCCCGTTAACTATACTTCCGTTGCTATCAAGGGTCTTTTGTTCTACTTTAAGCCCACCAAAGCAAAAGTCACGGTTGACGGCGTTACAAAAGAATACAAAAGAGTATGGATCGCACCCACGATGAAGGGCAGATACTACGGTGGCGGTATGATGGTTACGCCCGCGCAGGATCGATTTGACCCCGAGGGCAAGGTCTCCTTTGCCGTTCTGCATAATTCGAGCGCCATTCATACGTTGATGATCTTCCCGTCTATTTTTGAGGGGAAGCACGTCGAGCACACCAAGCAGGTCGAGGTCATTTCGGGACACGAGATCTCGGTGGAGTTCGACCGTCCCACGGCGTTGCAGATTGACGGTGAGACCATTCCAAACGTCACCTGCTATACCGTAAGCACCGGTAAGCTTGCAAAAGAGAAGGAGATTGCGGCTGCCGAGGTATAAAGAGAGGTAGTTATTATGCTTTGTTATCTGTTTGCGGTCCTTTCGGTACTTGCAAGCGCATGGATCACGTGGGGCACGGGCATCTATTGGCTGTGGGCACTCCCCATTTTTGTAGGCATCTATATTGCGCTTCAACCGCTCTGCTTTTTGGTGTTGTGGTTTTCTACCATCTTTCTTCCCAAAAAGGATCCCATCGAAAAGCCCATGCGCGGTGTTTACTTTATGATTTGGCTTGCTTGCAATTGGGTCACAACACTGTTCAGAATCAAAATTACGTTTGAGGGAATGGAGCAATTTCCAAACGAGCCGTTTATTCTGGTCTCCAATCACCAATCCAATTTTGACCCCGTCGTTGTGCTTGCAATGGTCAAAAAACGCAAGATCGCTTTTATTTCCAAAGCGTCCAACTTTAAAATTCCCGTTGCGGGTCCTTATATGCGCAACGCGGGCTTTCTTGCCATCGACCGCGAAAACGCCATGAGTGCCATGCGTACGCTCAAGCGCGCGGGCGAGATGATGCTACGGGAAGAAATGATCATGGGTATTTATCCCGAGGGAACGAGAAGCAAGACGGGCGAGCTGTTGGAGTTTAAAGAGGGCGCATTCCTTTTGGCAAAACGCACCAACGCCCCCATCGTTGTTATTACGACCAAGGGAACCAATCAAATTGCAAAGCGTATGCTTTTGCGCCGTACCAACGTAGAATTAAAGGTCGTGGAGCTGATCGACCGCGAAACGGTCAAGGCTCTTTCTATGGCGGAGCTTGCCGCACACGTCAAAGAAACGGTGCAAAAAAATCTGAACGCTTGAAAAGGATCGTGACATGAATTACGAACAATTGATCAAAAGTAATTTGCACACGCATACAAGCTTTGCCGATGGCAAAAATACTGCCGAGGAGGTCGTTTTGCAAGCGATCGAAAACGGCATGGAGGTCGTTGGCTTTTCGGAGCACTCCTATAACGGGGATGCGCGCATTTTTGGTATGAAGGATGCTGAGACTGTTGCCGCATATCGCATGGAGATCAAGCGTTTGCAATCCGTTTACGGCGATCGCATCAGAATCCTGCTCGGTATAGAGCAGGATTCTTTTGGCGGTGTGCCCACCGAGCCGTACGACTACGTTCTCGGGTCGGTTCATTACGTGTATCTGAACGGGGAATACTGTTCTGTGGATAAGAGCCACGATACCACCGAGGATATCATTCGCCGCCATTGCGGGGGAGATCCGTACGTTTACGCAAAGGAATATTTTCGCAATGTGGCAGAGGTAGAGGCAAAAACGCAATGCGATATCATCGGGCATTTTGACCTCTTGACCAAATTCAACGAGGACGGAAAGACCTTTGACGTGTGTGACCCTCGCTATCTCAAGCCTGCCTTGGAGGCATTGGACGCACTGCTCGAAAAGGACGTGATCTTTGAGGTCAATACCGGTGCCATCTCGCGCGGATACCGCACCTTGCCGTATCCTGCTCCCGTATTTTTGCATCGCATTGCCGAAAAGAGGGGATGCGTTACCATCAATGCGGATGCACACCGCAAGGAGCACCTGACCTACGCCTTTGATACGGCGTATCAGCTTTTGAAGGCGAGCGGCATCGGCTCGGTGCTCGTGATGAGCAAAAACGGTTGGAAAAGCGTTCCGATTTAAGGATTTATAGCTTGACAAAACGTAAATTATTTGTTATAATGTAAGGTGGAAAAATAAAAAGGAGAAAGAATATGAATTTCTTTGATGAACTTGTAAATTATGATAAAGAGGTCTTTGATGCGTGCTCGCTGGAGCTGAACCGTCAACGTCAGAACATTGAGCTGATTGCTTCCGAAAACATCGTTTCCAAGGCAGTTCTTCTTGCCGCAGGAACCGTGTTGACCAATAAATACGCCGAGGGCTTTCCCGGTAAGCGTTACTATGGCGGCTGCCAATACGTTGATATCGTAGAGGATATTGCACGTGAGAGAGCAAAGAAGCTCTTTGGCGCAGATCACGCAAACGTACAGCCCCACTGTGGTGCAAGCGCAAACCTTGCCGCATTCTTTGCATTCCTCAACCCCGGTGACACCGTTATGGGCTTGAACCTCGCACACGGTGGCCACCTTTCTCACGGTTCTCCCGTTAATATTTCGGGTAAATATTTCAATATCGTTCCTTACAGCGTATCCGACGAAACCGAAATGCTCGATTACGAGGAGATGCGCCGCGTAGCACTTGAGTGCAAGCCTAAGCTGATCATTGCGGGTGCAAGTGCATACTCCAGAACTATCGACTTTGCAAAGATCCGCGAGGTCGCCGACGAGGTTGGCGCAATCTACATGGTAGATATGGCACACATCGCAGGTCTTGTTGCCGCAGGTCTGCATCCCAGCCCGGTTCCGTACGCCGACGTTGTTACCACCACCACGCACAAGACTCTGCGCGGTCCTCGCGGTGGCTTGATCCTTTGCCGTGAGCAGTTTGCAAAGCAGATCGATAAGGCTGTTTTCCCCGGTACGCAGGGCGGCCCCTTGATGCACATCATTGCCGCTAAGGCAGTTGCTCTGGGCGAGGCAATGACCGAGGAGTTCAAGGAGTATCAAAAGCAGATCGTCAAAAACGCAAAGGTCCTTTGCGGTGCACTCAAGGAGGCAGGCTTCCGCGTAGTCTCCGGTGATACCGATAACCACCTGATGCTCATCGACCTGCGTCCCTTTGGTATTACGGGTAAGGAAATGGAAAAGAGACTTGACGAGGTACACATCACCGTCAACAAGAACGCCATTCCCAACGATCCCGAAACGCCTTTTGTCACCAGCGGTATCCGCGTAGGTACGCCTGCCGTTACCTCCCGTGGCTTTAAGGAGGACGAGATGCTCAAGATCGCACAGTGGA
>JAZQYE010000029.1:0-6484 GCA_045633385.1 Eubacteriales bacterium
TTCTTTTCGTACAAGCCCTCACGGTAGAAGGGATAGGTGTAGTTCGGGAAGCAGATGCGGTTGTTTCCGTGCCGTGCGTGATCGCCGAACGGAATGACCAGCTCCTTGTGATTATAAAGCACGATGGGATAAGACGGTCCGATACGCATCGGTCCGTACTGATCCTCACCCGTGGTGATCAGATCGTTGATTGCGTCACCGAAATCCCGATACGCCAAGCGCACCGCTTCCGCATTTTCAGCACCCCAATCGCGAACGATAAAGCGATTGATAATCTCCTCACCGTCAGGATTCTCCTCGGTAAACATCGCTTTTGCGATTTCGGAGATAAAGGATGGATATATGCCGTAATGGTGGCTCTCCATCAATCCCACAAGTCCGTACTTGTCGTGCGCCTCGTTGACTGCCTCAAATCTCTTGAGCCATTGGTACGGTGCAGGCTCATAGGGCACGGTTCCAACATCCCAGGTAAGTCCCGCCGTGTTGGTCATGGAGTACAAGGGAATACCGCGCCTGCCTGCAACCTCTGCCTCACTCGTAAAATAAGAGCCGGCACCGGTCACAAACAACGTGTAGTCGGTCGCATGCCCCGGAACACCGTCGCGCGTGGTGTGCTGGGACATTTCAAAGGTAGCCTCCAAGGATACGTCGGTGGGCAGGTTTTCCAACAGCTCCAAACGGGGCTGTAAGGGCTTGTTGCTCCAATTGTAAGTCCAGAATACAATGTCCGCATCCGGCTTTTGACGGCGAATGACCTTTTTGACCAAATTCAGCCAATCGGGATAATCGCGGCAGGGGAACCAGCCCGGTCTCGGCGGACGTGTCGCACGGTCGGGGTAAGCCTTTTGGTTTGCTGCAGTGCCGACCAAGCCCGTGGTGCGCTCGTCCTTGCTGGGAAACTCTACGCTTTCACCAACCAGCGTCACGCCCTTGAGTCCGGGACAACTGCGGAAGAGATTACCGTAGAGCTTGTCGTAATACTCCTCTGCGCCCTCGTCGTCGGGGTGCATTTCGCTCACCATATCGCTGTAAGCGTAGGTATCAAGCCCGTAATCTGCGGCACGACGGATGATATCGTTAAAATCGGTGTGTCCGTAGCTCGTTTTGTCCACACCGCACGTATAGAGCAAAATCGCGGTAAAGCCGTGGTGTGCAATGGCATTGAGGTGCTCGCTGGGAAAGATATCCATCGAAAAGCCCGAATGTACCATACGGGTGTGATAGCGTTGCACCCTTTTTTCAACGCCGAGCGTCAGATAGGGCGACTCCGCGAGGTTCATCAAATCCTCAAGCAAATAGCTTGCCTGTGCCGCCGCACGTTCCGTTTGACCGATCAAGCTAACGCGGTCGTCACGCACGTCCACAGCGTACGCGCCCTTCTCCATAGAGGGATCGACCTCGTAGACGATGCATTTTTCGGTAGCGGCGCGCGTGCCAAAGCCGACCTCCACGTTCATAGACGTAAAGAAGTAATCCTCCAGATCTCGCCCCACGCGCACGAGAAAATCATTGTTGGCTGGAACGCAGATCCGCCACTCCGACGTGATCTCAATTTCTCCCGTGGCAAGCGGCTTATTGACGCGGCGGTTCTTTTTGTGTACCTCCAAAAGCCGTTGGCGAAATTGATATTTGATTTCATTTTTCATATTTTTCTCCCATCATCACATCAACTTTTTTCCGATCGCCTTTATAAAAGGTAAAACGTGCTCCAATACCTCGTCCTCAGTCTCGGCGGCAGGGATATCCGACCAAAGGCAGTAGCCTCCGCCCAGCACCCCCTCACAAGGCACTTGTGGATTGTTCTCGGGAACGTCTTTGTCAAACAGATACGCATCCCAATCCCGCTCCACCTGCTCTGCAGGAACACCATAACGAGCTCCCATTCCGACAACGTAATAGGTGTAATAGCTGATAAAGTTGAGCACCTTATGTCCACGCTCAAGATACGTAAACACCGTATTTTTGCCGCCGTTGGCATTGCTCGACCAGTACTGGATCTCAAGCGTAGGATCGATCTGAGTGACCCCCGTATAGCCCGTGTCAAAATCGCGGTACACGTCATCGTTCCACATTCTCAAATGGGTATACCCAAGACCGCGAAGCAATTCACAGATCTCGTTGATATACAAAACGAAGGCGTCGTAGGCAACAGCATTTTCGTTTCCCGTTTTCTCCTTGGCATAGGCGTCCCAATGATCAAGATTTTGCCACTTGGAACGTGTTTCATCGATCGTTTCACCAAAGCCCAGCAGCTCGTCGCCACCGATGTCAAATTTGGTACATCCGAGCGCACGGAAAAATTCCCCGTACTCACGGTAGAGATTTTTCGCAAAGGTCACGCCCTCCTCGTTTGAAAGATCTATCCCGCGCGAATAGTTGAGCTGTGCCGCCTCATTCTTCTTGCTTGAGCCATGCACAAGCTCTACTCTGCCATCTCTGTGAAAGTAATTGGAGATATTGCTACCAAAGTACTCGTTGTATTTTTTTACAGCGTAGTTCATATGCCCGGGAGAATCGAAGGAGGGCACGATCTCAAGCCCCAACGCCTGCCCGTAGTGTACGAGCTCCGCCATCGTCTCCTGCGTATAATATTTTTCGTCTTCCTCGGCGATCCCGTTTTCCACGCCGTATACGCAAAGGGTGTGATCTCCCCCTGCAAGCCATGGATACTGCTTGGACTCCAAACGGAGCCCTATGTCTTCGGAAAAATGAATGTAAAAGCTATTGAAGCCGGCATCCTTTACCGTCAGCATCAGCCTTTTGATCCATGCGGGTGTGTAATATTTGCGTGCGCAATCCAAGAAAAAGATCCGCTCCGCAACCCCGCGCTTTAAATCATCCATCCGTTTCAAACCTTTCAGATCATTGAATTGCTTTTTCCAAATACTCCAAAGAAAGCTTTGCCATTCTCTCGCCCAGCTCGGCATTAGCCTTTGCGGAGCTCTTGGTAAACCAATGCTCGCGGTCGCCCAAACGGGAAAGATCTACGCAGTCGGGGTAAAGCGCCATCAAAAGCGAGCACTCAAATTCGCCAGCGTGGTCGTAGCCCGTTGCGTTTTGCACAGCGGTGCTCATTGCGGGAATAACCTTGATCCAAGCAAAGGGATTGCTGTCACCTTCAAGCTCCTCGTAGTAGTTGGCGTAGTTCTCGCTTCCCCACCAGCCTTGACCCTTGGTCGCCTCCAAATAATCCATGGTGGCTCTCTTTGCCGCCAAGCGGTAGCAAAGCGTCATGGGCATTTCGCTCTCTTGCTCGAATTGGTGGTGAATGACCACGTAAATGTTACGGAAGCCCGAATAAAGCAAGCTCTTGAATACGTAGTACACGTAATCCTCAAAGGCGCGCTCGGGCACGTGAACGGTACCGCTGGTAGCATCGCCGACGGCATAGCTGGATGGGCTGTAATGAATAGACGGCGCAACCATCATTTCTTTACCTGCGGCGCCAAGGCGCTCCAAAAGTCCCTCTACGATAAGCGTATCACAGCCGTAGGAGCATTGCGGGCCGTGATACTCTACGGTTCCGCCCGCAATGACCAGGGGCAAATTGTTTTTTTGAATGTATTCGACCTCTCGCGGGAAGCTGTGTTCTAAACGAAGCATATCTCTATCTCCTTTTATTCGCTGTACCCCAGCGTGGTATAGTACGCGAGGTTTACCTGACGGTTATCGAGTCTGCCATACTGCAATACGATATTGCCGCTGCTCTCCAGCTTCATGGCGTACTGCGTCTCCAGCGGAACGACGTAACCGCACATATCGGCGGTGTTGTTCATGCGGAAGCAACGCACACTTTTTGCCTTGACCGTCCATTCAATGCCCTCGTATGCAGGGTCGTCGGTAAAGAACAGCGTGACCTTGATGTGTACGTCCTCCTCGTTATCGTTTACGATGATCACGGATTCATGTCCCTTTAATTCGCCCTCACCCTCGCGTGGGAGCTCACAGTCGGGAATGATCCATCTCTTTTTTCCAATCGCTTCCATCTTTTCACCCTCTCACCATCAGAACGGCAGCTCGATGATACCTTTCTTGAGGTAATCGGTGTAGGTCTCGATGCCGTCCTTCTTAACGGCAACGCCCTTCTCCCAACGGCAACCAAAGGTGGGACCGGAGATAAATGTATCGATTTGGAAGGTCATGTTCTCCTGCAACAAATAGTCGGTGCTGGTCTCCATCCAAGGCGCCTCAACCTCGATCATACCCGTACCGTGGCAGGGGCCGTAAACGTAGTTGTTCTTGTAGCCTGCATCGCAGTACATTTGATAAAAGCCCTTGGCGATATCACTTGCCATAACGCCTGCCTTCATCTGCTCACCCGTCCACTCATGCATACGGCGGCAGAACTCAACGAGCTCGCGTCTCTCGCCCTCAAGCTTACCCATAACGACGGGAAGACCGATACTGGGAGAATAACCGTCGATCTTTGCAGAAAGGTTGAGCTGTACGATGTCGCCCTTCTTGATCTCGCGGTAGCAGGAACGGCTGATTGCGTGACGAGTGCTCTCCTCGCTGAACACGTACATGGGAAGGCCCTCGTACTCTGCGCCGTTTTCATAAATGACTCTTTGTGCAACGCCGACCATTTGCAATTCGTTTACACCGGGACGGAGCTGACGAATGACCTCGTCGGTAGCCAGCTCGATGATGCGGAAGCCCTCACGAATGCAAGCAAGCTCATTTGCACTCTTGATCTGACGGAGTGCAACCATGATCTCGTTGCACTTAACGATCTCTGCCTTGGGATATGCGTCCTTAAGTCCCTCAAAAATGGGGAGGGTGCACTCAACGTAGCTTCCAAGACCAATGCGGATATGCTCGCCCTGAACGCCGATCGCCCTAAAGACGTCGTTAAAGGTATCAGCCTTCAATTCGGGGTAAGAAGGGTCTGCGGACTCACGGAACTCACGGAGCACAAACACCTTATCGATCTTACTGCGGTCCTTGCCGAACACAGCAGACTCGGGGCCTACCAGCAATGCGGCATCTCCGGTTGCGCTGATGGCAACGCCTGCTCTTTCAAACAGCGGCCAAAAGCCGGAAAAATATCTTGCGTTTGCATAGTCGCTCTCGGTGGAGCAAACCAGCATAACGTCCAAATTCTTTTCACGCAGCATTGCCGCCGCCTTGGCGATTCTTTCTTGATACTCGTAATCGGGAATACAAATTCTGCTCATTTTTTCATTCTCCTTCAATTTTTTATAAATTTGATGATTGTAGAAAATTGGTCTTCTTTTTCTCCATTTTAATTATATCAAACATCTGCGCATTTTTCCATGAAAAATCAATAAAAAAACTTGAAAAATCAATAAAAAAGTGCCCACAACACGATAAATACGGGGCAACGAACAATTTTGGTTACAAAAAAGGCGCTCCGTCAGCTATGCAACTCTAGCAGAAAAAACACGAACACCGCCGAGGAATTTTCTTTGGTGGTGTTTTTTCTGCCGGCAATAGCTTACCCAAGCCTCCCTTTACACAAGGGAACCTTAAATCGCCGTTTCTCTGCGGATCGTGGGTTCGGGCTTCTGCCCGATTTCGCGCAGTGGACGTCCACGCGCTATACTTGCCCCAGACGCAAGCGTCTGGAAAGAGAAATACAAGCATGGCTTGGATTTGAAACAACGAATTGATAATTGCTTTTTTATAAATCTGTGCTATAATATAATCACACCGGTGATAAAACTTTTGGAGGTGCTTTTATGCAACTTGATTTAGGACAAAAAATACGCGAACTGCGTCGGCGTGACGGACGCACACAAGAAGCGCTTGCCGAGGCAATCGGAGTGACATCGCAGGCGGTTTCTCGATGGGAAGCAAATGGCGGCTATCCAGATATGGAGATGATTCCGTCCATCGCAAACTATTTCGGAGTGTCCATCGACGAACTGTTTGGTTACAACAATGAGCGTTCCAAAAAGATTGATGAATTAGCTGACAAAATAGATCAGATGAACTTCCAAAACAACGGCGAGGATATCAATATCGATGAGTGTATTTCTCTTGCAAGAAATGCACTGATTGAATTCCCGGGCAACGAAAAGATTATGATGTGCCTTGCCTCGGTATTGTACAATGCAGGCTACGTTCGTCATGGAGAATATCATTTGTCGGATGATGATGGATACGATGTTTTGGATGTTGAAACACACAGAACCTACCCCGAATGGAAAGAGGCAATATCTCTTTATGAAAAATTGCTAAAGACCATGGAAAACGGCGAGCCGCGTCATCGAGTGATTCGCGAGCTTACACAGCTTTATTTGAACACCGGTGAACACACAAGAGCACTGGAGGTTATTGAAACCGCCCCCGATATCTACGGTACAAGAGAAATTCTTAGAGCCAAGGCGGTGGACGGCAAGAACCGCGTCGAGGCTTATGGGGTAGCATTGCTGAAAATTGTTAGGGCTTGCTCCGAGCTTATGGTCAGCGGTGTGATCGCCAATGAGAAAAACATATCCGTGGCAGAAAAAGTGCAAAG
>JAZQYE010000030.1:0-2455 GCA_045633385.1 Eubacteriales bacterium
CCGAATATTTCTACTCTTAAAGCTTTAGCAAAATATTTTGATGTCAGTATTGATCATATTTTGTGTAATGATTAACAACACCGCCGAGGAATCAGCAATTCCTCGGCGGCATTTTTTTGTTGTGTTTCAAAGTTCTTCGATCAAGGCGAGCAGGTCGTCAAAATTGCCGTGTGGATAGACGGAAATATCCTCGTTCTGCTTGTTGATCAGGTTGTCGGTCAGCAGGAATACGTGCGCGCCGAGCGTTTGGGCGATCATGTCCTCGGTTACGTCGTTGCCTACCATCAGGCATTCCTCGGCGGTAACGCCAAGCGCGTTCATTACGTCCTTGTAGTAGGCAGGGTTCGGCTTGCAAAATCGTGAGTTTTCGTACGTGGTGTAAAGCGCAAAGTCAGAGGCAGAAAGTCCTGCCCAACGCATACGGCTCTCGGTTGCCATGGAGGGGAAGATCGGGTTGGTGGCAAGTGCTACGCGCAGGCCCTTTTCCTTGAGGCGTTTTATCACCTTGTTTGCCATTGGGGTATAGCCGCACGAGATCTGTACGCTGTCAAAATCCTCGCGGTAAAAAGCATCAAAATGGGGCATATCTGCGCGTGCGCACTCTCCAAATACGCCGCAAAAGCTCTCCCAAAAGCGTTCCTCATTGGTTTTCGTTCCATCGTTCTTTACCATTGCCGCCGTGCCGCCCCAAATGGCGTCGATCAGCTCTTTGGGATCATAGCCGTGCGGTGCCAGCCGCTTTGCCAGGCCGCCAAAATACGCCTTGACGAAAATATCTTGATCCATAGGCAACAGCGTGCCGTCCAAGTCGAATAAAACGGTTGTGATCTTCATAAAAATTCCTCTTTTCAATCGTTTTGCGTGGGGGCGGGGTCAGCTTCTTCGTCAAGTGTCAGCGCGACGGGGTCGTTTGGAGTGGTACGCAGGAAGTGTAACATAAAGGGTAAGCTGATCAAGCCCGTGAGTGTGTCGGCAATTGGTTGCGCGAGCTGAATGCCCGTCAAGCCGAGGAAGTGGTGCAGGATCAACAGCGTGGGAATAAATACCGCGCCCGAACGCAACAAGGAGAGCAGGGAGGCTGTTCCTGCGTGTCGAATGCTTTGGTACAGCATATTGACGGGTACGGAGAGGGAAAGGAACAAAATACCAACGGTTGCATAGCGCAGGGCGGGAACGCCGATCTCACGCACCTCGGAGTGCTCTTGGAAGAGGTAAACGATCGGTTCTGCAAAAATGAATCCGCCTGCCGCCAGCACAGCCAGCAAGCAAAAGCCAAACGTGGTGGTAAAGATCAAGCCATGCTTTACGCGGGTGTACTTTTTGGCTTGGTAGTTAAAGGACGCCACAGGCTGAAAGCCCTGACCGATACCCAAGCCTACGAACATTACAAGAGAAGAGAAGCGGTTGACCACGCTCATGGCAGCAATTGCGGCATCGCCAAAGGGCTTGGTGAGGTTGTTGAGAATGCCGCCCGAAATGGAGTTTAAGCCTTGGCGGATCAAAGAGGGGAAGCCGACCTTTGCAATGGCAAGGTATTCGCGCAGATCGCGGCTGACGGCTCGCAACGAAATACTGCTTTGTGCCATGCGTTTGTAAAGAATGAGGAGGAGCACAAAGCTGATCATTTGCGAGATGGCGGTTGCCATGCCCGCTCCAAATACGCCCATTTGGAAAACTTGAATGAGCAAAAAGTCACCGAAGATGTTTAAAATACCGCCCGTCGTCAAGCCGATCATCGAGTAAAACGCCTTGCCCTCGTAGCGCAAATTGTTGTTGAGCACCAACGAGCCGATCATAAAGGGGCAGGCGATCAGTACCCACATACCGTAATCTCTTGCGTAGGGGAGAATCGTTTCGGTACTGCCGAGCAACAAGAGGAGCTGATTGAGAAAGAGCAAGCCGCATACGGAAAGGATCAAGCCCATGGAAATGCCGATGAAAAAAGCAGAGGAAACGTAGCGCGAGGCAGACTTGGTGTCCTTATCTGCCAAAGCCTTGGCTACAAAGGAGCCGGAGCCGTGTCCCCACATAAAGGCAATTGCCTGAATAATGGATTGCAGGGTAAATAAAATTCCCGTAGCCGCCTGTGGACTTTCTCCAAGTCCACCCACAAAGTAGGTGTCGGCTAAGTTGTAAATGCCCGTAATGAGCATGGATATGGTGGTAGGAATGCCCAAACCGACGATCAGGCGCGGAATGGGGGTCTCGGTCATTTTTTTGTAATGCAGATCCGCCGCTGTCATATATTTTCTCCCATCATCCTTGCGGTATTTTCATAGAGGATTATAACACGAACTGTGGCAAAATTCTACACAAAAATGTAAATATTCTCAGCCAAACACCCCTAAAAGGCACTCCCGAAGGTAAAAAAACAAAAAAGTCACAGAAAAAATGTGCATAACACTTGACAATACAATGGTTTCGTTGTATAATATGAAAGAGGATTGCCTTTTGA
>JAZQYE010000031.1:0-3971 GCA_045633385.1 Eubacteriales bacterium
CACAAAGGCACGGCGGCGCGGTTTATCCCTCCTATTCGGCAATGCTTGCCGACACCACCGTAGATGCCGTTTGCATTTGTACCCCCAGCGGCTTGCACGCCGACCAAGCGGTACAAGCCCTGCGCGAGGGAAAGCACGTCTTTTTGGAAAAGCCGATGGCACTCAATGCGCATGACGCCGCACGTGTTTGCCGCGCGGCAGAAACGAGCCATCACCTCATTACCGTAGTTTCGCAAAACCGCTTTCGCACCGACGTATTGCGCTTGCGCGAGCTGATTCAAAGCGGCGCGTTCGGCAAGCCCGTGCTTTGCGATCTTTATATGAAATTCTGGCGCGATCCCACCTATTACTCCTGCAGCTCCTGGCGCGGAACCTACGCCATGGATGGCGGCGGTGCCTTGATGAACCAAGGCATTCACGGTGTGGATCTGATCCGCTTTTTAATGGGTGATGCAAAGCTCTTGCGCGGACGTGCCAAAACGCTCGTCCACGACATTGAGGTGGAGGATACCGCCGTTGCCATGCTGGAATTTGATTGCGGTGCACTCGGTGTGATCGAGGCTTCCACCGCCACCGCCCCCGGATTTTCGCGCCGAATTGAGATTTTGGGTGAGCGCGGATACGCGATTTTGACCGACGTGACGCTGGAAAAGCTGTGTATTGACGGCGAGATGCTGGTGGACGTTTCGGTTGAAGCCGATGCAGGCACCGCCTCCGACCCCACCTTGCTCAAAAATGAAGGGCACCTGCTGCAGCTGCGCAACTTTGCCGCCGCCATTCGCGGTGAGGAGGAGCTGCTCAGCACACCGCGTGACGGCTACGAGGCAGTCCGCCTGATTGAAGAAATTTACCAATCCTCCAAGCTTTAAAATCACCTTCCAAACTTTCAAATATAAGGAGAACATGAACATGTCTGAACTTGCATATTTTGGCGGCACCCCCGCCATCAACAAAAACGAAGTGCCCAAGGATCTGTTTGCTTGGCCGATTATGACCGAGGAAGACGAAGCCGCCGCGCTGGACGTCATTCGTAAAAACAGCTTTTCGCTCACGGACGTAACCATTAAATTCCAAGAGGAGTTTGCCGCATGGCAAGGAAGAAAGTACGCTTTGGCATTTTGTAACGGCACCGCATCGTTGCTCACCGCTATGTTTGCACTGGGACTTGGCATGGGAGACGAGATCATCTGCCCCACCAAAACCTATTGGGGCTCTGCCTCGGTTGCCGCAAACCTTGGTATTTCGGTTGCATTCTGCAACATTGACGAGCACCTCTCCATGGATCCCGACGACATCGAGCGTTGCATCACGCCTCGCACCAAGGCACTTATGGTCGTTCATTACGTTGGTTATCCTGCCGATATGGATCGCATCATGGCAATTGCAAAAAAGCACAACCTGAAGGTGATCGAGGACGTTTCGCACGCGCAAGGCGGTATGTACAAGGGCAAAAAGCTCGGTACGTTCGGTGATATTGCCGCAATGTCGCTGATGAGCATGAAATCCTTTGCCGCAGGCGAGCTGGGTATGATCGTTACCGACAACTGCAAGTACTACGAGCGCGCCATCGCGTTTGCACACTACGAGCGCAACAACCCCAATTTCATTAAGGAAAGCCCCGAGCTCTCCACCTATTGGAACATTGCTTTGGGCGGCATTAAGGGCAGAGCAAATCAGGTCTGCACCGCAATCGCCCGTGTACAGCTAAAGTACTATGACGAGCGTTGCAAAGAGATCCGCCGCGCCATGAACTACTTCTGGGATCAATTGGAGCAGATTCCCGGATTGAACGCCATTCGCGTAGATGAATCCACCGGCTCGAACATGGCAGGCTGGTACTGCCCGCACGGCATCTATCATTCCGATGAGCTTGGCGGACTTTCGGTCAAGCGCTTCTGCGCCGCTATGAGAGCCGAAGGCGTGGACTGCTGCTGGGAGGGTGGAAACTACAGCCTCCACACCCACGCATTCTTCAAGGATTTTGACCTGTTCAACGCAGGAAAACCCACGCGTATCGCATTTAACGACCGCGACGTGCGCGAGGACGACGTCAAGTGCCGCCCCTCCGAGGAGATCCTCTGCTTCCAGATCCCGTGGTTCAAGCATTTTGACAAGGAATGGATCGACAAATACGTTGCCGCATTCCGCAAGGTTGCCGATAACTACAAGGAGCTTCTCGTTGACGATGACGACAAGAGCCAAGGCGGCAGATGGTTTGGCGTAGCAAACTGATGGCGCAAAATAAAACGAAGATGAACGTTTTGATATTAACAGACCTTGAGGGAATTTCGGGCGTCAATTCGATCAACGATATTTTTGATGAGGACTCGGAGGGCTATCGCCGCGGCTTGCAAAGGCTGATGGCAGATACCAATACCGCCGTACGCGCCGCATTTGACGCAGGTGCCGACAAGGTGTACGTTAGCGACGGTCACGGCGGCGGAAAGAATTTTATTCCAGGTGCGCTGGACACTCGCGCGGTGCAAATTTCGCTGTCGCGAGATCCGGAGGTCATACGCGATACCAACGTCGCCGTTGCTATCGGCATGCACGCTATGGCGGGAACCCCCAAGGCGTTTCTCGATCACACGCAGTCCTCAAAGACCATTCACCACTACTTTTATAACGGAAAACGCATCGGTGAGCTCGCACAGCTTGGCGTGTATGCAGGTCATTTCGGTGTTCCCTGCGTGGCGGTCAGCGGCGACGTTGCCGCCTGCACCGAGGCAAAGGAATGGTTTGGTGAACACGTAGCCGTAGCGGTTGTCAAAGAGACCAACGTGCGCAACAGCGCCGTCTGCGTGGACGACGCAACCGCAGAGGCACGCATCTACGAGGCAGTCAAAACGGGAATTGCCAACCGGACACGCATCAAGCCGATCGTTCTCCCCCTCCCGTTTGACGTGTCGGTGGAATTCAACACGACCGCACTCTGCGATGATATTTGCCACGCACGCCCCGACCTTGAACGCATCGACGGCTACACCGTTCGCTCCGTCAAGCAAAAGATCGAATCCTACTACGACGTCCTGCTGTAAAATTTTGACTATTTTTGCGGGGGGGACTTCTTGCAAAGAAAAAGCGGCTGACAAGCTTGTGCATTTTGAAGAACCGTCGTATTTTGAATAGCGTATATCAGCATCCACATCAAAAGCCGAGCACGTCGCAGTGCTCGGCTTTTGGTGTGATATTTTTTTAATTAAATTTGTCAAAGCTTGTCATTCATCCTCGCGCCATTCCTTCACGGGCTTATCGGCATACTTCTTTTTGAAGATCCGACGGCGGAAAAGGAAGAACGTATAAACCAGCCACAGCACAAAGAAGATCGCGCAGGCAATGATGGCATTGGGCAGGGATTTACCCGCAAAGCCCAACAGCAACAGCAAGGGGGCGATCATAACCATTGCAGGGAAATTGGAAAGAATGTAAAGGCTGGAGGTAGGGGTACGCAACGAAGGGTCGATCTCCTTCATCAAAATCACGCCGTTGGAGGCGGTACCCGTCAGCGTACCAAAACTCATCAGAAAGAACTCGTGGTCAAAGCCCTTAAAGCACTCCTTTGCCACCTGACGAACGTACGTGTAAGTGATGAGTGCCCCCACTACGCTGAGCATCACGATGGGGAGAATGTAATTTTTGATATCGTTGATCTCAATTGCCGCAACACCGGCAACGATCATCAAGTCGAACGAAAAGCCCGAAATGCGATCCATTTGGTAGTTATTGATGTATTCGCGGTTCATCAGCTTGTGCTTGCGCAAACGCTTGACCACAAATTTGATCAGCATTGCCGCCAAGGATGCCCACAAAAAGTTAAAGCCCCATGCAATACTGTTGGTAAAATCCGAAATCACGCCCAAAAGGCACATAAAGCCAAAGGAGAGTGCGTACGCCAATGCTACAAAGCCTGCTTGCAGGGTGAATTTATCCACCGACTCATTATCGGGAACCTCATCGCCATCCGGGTTGGT
>JAZQYE010000032.1:0-1756 GCA_045633385.1 Eubacteriales bacterium
GGATGGCATCCATCAACACCGTGGAGGGATAGGCCGCCGTGCCACCGGGCACGTACAGACCTGCACGGTCCACGGGGATGATCTTCTGCCCCGTCACAATGCCGCACTCGTCATTGATGATAAAGCTGTTCCGCACCTGACGGCTGTGGAACTTGCGGATGTTGGCGGCGGCCTTTTCCAATATCTCAATGAATTGGGGCTCCACCAAGGTCATGGCCTCGTCGGTCTCCTCGGCCGCTACCTGCAAGGAGGTCAGTTTGGCCTTGTCAAACTGCTCGCAGTAGCGGTACAAGGCCGCGTCTCCGTCCCGACGGACGGTGGCGATGATGTCGGACACGATATCCTCTACGTTGACCGTAGGAACAGCGCGGGCGAAAATATCCTCGTTTGCGACCTCGCCGTATTTGAGAATTTGAATCATTTGCTTGCCTCCGAGAGCATTTGCTCGGAAATGCTCTTTGCTATTTTTTCGATTTGCTCGTTTTTGAACTTAAAGCTTGCCTTGTTGGCAATGAGACGCGCGCTGATGGGAACGACGGTTTCGATGACCTCGAGGTCGTTTTCCTTGAGCGTCGTGCCTGTTTCCACGATGTCGACAATGACGTCCGAGAGCCCCAAAATGGGCGCGATCTCGATCGAGCCGTTGAGGTGAATGATATCGATCTCACGCCCCTGCGCTGCGTAGTAATTTTGTGCGATGTTGCTGAACTTGGTCGCTACCTTCAAGGTGCGGCGGGGGTCATCGCGAAAGCCCTTGGGGGCGGCGACTGCCATGCGGCAGATACCGGTCTTCATATCCAATAATTCATATACGTCCGGCTCATATTCGAGCAAAATGTCCTTGCCTGCCACGCCAATGTCGGCGGCTCCGCGCTCCACGTAAATGGTAACGTCAGAGGGCTTGACCCAAAAGTAACGAACGCCGCATTTGGGGTTTTCAAAAATCAGCTTGCGGTTGTTTTCTTTGATAGAGGGGCACTCAAATCCTGCTTTTTCAAACATGGTGTAAACGCGCTCACCAAGTCGTCCCTTCGGCAAAGCGATATTAAGCATTGGTTTCAAGAGCTTACACCTCACTTTCGGTCAGTTTGATCAGCTGACGGTAGGTCAGCTTTTCGGGAATCGCCTTTTGCGCCGTTACGCTCAAGCCTTGTGCGGTCAAGCGTTGCACCTCGGCTGCCACCTTAGCAACGCTTACCGATGTATCGTACAGCAAAAGGGCATCTACGTCATAATCTCCGCGCGGCTCCAGCAGAGCCTCCAAGCGGTCAAGATAAACGGCAAAGCCGATCGCGCCCGCGTTTTTCTCCATACGTTGCATCAAATTATCGTACTGACCGCCGGAGAGAATGTTGGAGGGAACACCCTTGATAAAGCCTTGAAAAACGATACCGTTGTAATAATTCATGTCGTTGATGACCGAAAAATCCACGCGCACGTTTTGTGTGGAAAGCAGAGAGAGCACCTCGCCAAAGTGATGCACCAGCGCCTTCCATTGCGCGTCGTCAAACAGCACCTCCAGCTTTTGCAAAGCCTCTTTGGGCGTGCCGCCCACCAAGGAGAGCTTGGTCAACAGCGTTGCGCGTTCGTCGCAAATGCCTTCGTTGCGGCAGATCTGCTCGGAGTCGTGCAGGTTCTTTTGCGCAACGCACTCCAACAGAGCCTGACGCCCCGTGGCAGAAATGCCGATACGGTCGATGACGTAAGAGAGAATGCCCATGTCGGATACGTCCAGAATGTAATCCTCACCGATTTG
>JAZQYE010000033.1:0-2169 GCA_045633385.1 Eubacteriales bacterium
GTGCCGATCTTTTCAAATACGGTCTCCAGCATGGGCACGTTGAAGTTTACGATAGAGCCAAGCTGAACGAGGAGCGCCATGGGAACGGTCTCGATCTCGCGTCCCTCGATCTTGCAATTGTACATAATGTCACGAATGGCATCCGACGCCTTGCCCTCGCGGCAATCGGTAAGCATCTTGTCAAACTCAAAATATTGACGCAGAATACCGTCGTCAAAGCAGAAATCAAACGCCTTGGTAGGATCGGTCTTGGAGTAGAGCCACAGGATCAGCTCGGGCTGATAGAGCTTCAGGAGCGTTTCGGGGGTAAGGTTGAGTCCGGAGGAGCTCGACATCTTTCCCGTCATGCCCTTGATTCCGATAAACTCGTAGCCCTGGAACTGCGGTGCTTCATAGTTGAAGATGCGCTTGGAAATGATCTTGGAGTTGCTGTAAGAGCCCGTAGGAGCGGCGTGATCCTTTCCACCCGGCTCAAAGTCAACCGTCTCGTATCTCCAACGCATAGGCCAGTCGATCTTCCAGCCGAGCTTGCAGTTAAAGTTTTCGAGGAAGTTAAAATGTCCCGTATGACCGCAACGGCAGGTGTAATCCGCCTCGGTGCAGTCCTCGGAGAGATTGGTGATGGTGGTGAAGTCGGTGTGACATGCGGGGCAAAAGATGCTAACGGGATAGTAAGCAGCCTTTTCCTTTTCAAAATCCTCGGCAAGCTGCTCGGGGGTCTTGGAGGCATCCTTGGTCTTAAAGGAATCGAGAATGGTAAAGATCTCCTCTCTCTTTTGGAGCGACTCGATAATATCCTTGGTATACTTGCCCGCGCGGTACATCTCTGCCTGATAGCGGCAATCCATCTCGATGCCAAACTGCTTCATCGCACCGAGGAATTCCTCCTCAAAGTGCTTTGCGTAGTTTTCGTGGCAGCCCCAAGGATCGGGAATATCCACGTAAGGGGAGCCGATATACTTATCATAGTCACTTCCCACCACGGCTTGTACGTTTGCAGGGATCTTACGGCAACGGTCGTATTCATCCCAAGAGAACAAAAGCTTTGCCTTTTTGCCGAGCTTTTGCAAAGCGCGCACGACCATCAGGGAGGTGGCAACGTCGCGGAAATTTCCGATGTGGACCGAGCCGGAGGGGCTGATCCCCGCCGCGCAGACGTATTCTTCCTTATTGGGGTTGCGCTCGATGATTCTTTGCGCAATTTCTTCTGACCAATGCATAGTGTAAAACCTCGCTTCGTAAAATAAAAAATGAATATATATTTATAATATTAACATTCTAACACATTTTTGTCACCTTGTCAAGTATCGTGCGCAAGGACGCGGCATTTTTTTGCGATTTTTTACGTATTTACGCCGTTTTTTTATGCGCAAAAGAATTTACCCGCCGGTTTTTCAAAACGCTCTTGACAAATCGGGCAATTTCGTTTATAATGGAGTTGCAAATTTTAAAGGGGACAGGTGTCCCGGGAGGAAAAGAAAATGTTTCAGAATTTAGGTCTTCAACTCTTTACGATCCGTGATTACATGGCAGATCCCGAATTTGCGGATCTGAGCTTTCGCCGCCTGAGCAAGCTTGGCTACAACGAGGCGCAAACCGCATCGGTCCAAATTGACGAACAACTGTTTGGCGAGTTGTTGGAAAAGCACGGCATTCGCATCATTGGCACGCACTATGCCTTGGATAAGATCATCAACGAGCCCGAAAGAACCGCCGATATCCACCGTATGTGGGGCACGACCAACATCGGTATCGGTGCACTCCCGCACGAGGCAAGACAAAGCCTTTCGGCTCTGCGCAAGTTTATTGCACAGTATAACGTGCTGGCAGAGCAGTACGCCAAGGAGGGCTTTAAGCTGACCTACCACAACCACGCGTTTGAGTTTGAGCGTATCGACGGCTACAAGACCGTTCTTGATGTTATGGTAGAGGAATTTGACCCCAAGAACATCACCTTCGTATTGGATACCGCATGGATCTCTGCAGGCGGCGGCGATGTTTGCGCTTGGCTGGAAAAGCTGGCGGGTCGCGTTGATATCCTGCACCTCAAGGATTACGCTGTTAAGATCCCGCGCGGCTCCAACACGCCCGAAATTCAGCTTGCCGAGATCGGTAACGGTAACCTCTGCTGGGAGCATATTCTTGCAACCGCCGAAAAGACGGGGGTTC
>JAZQYE010000034.1:0-3088 GCA_045633385.1 Eubacteriales bacterium
CGCACCGCCAATGAGCGACACGGGCGTGACCGATACGCGCTTGTTGACGATCGGAATACCGTACATCTTTTCGATGTCTGCACCCGTTGCAACCAAATGCTCGGCTTTGGTCGTGATCTTATCATAGATCTTATCGCAGAGACGATCGACGTCCTCGCTGACACAATCCCACAGCGAAATGCCCATGGTAATGGTACGAATGTCGAGATTCTCCTCGCGGATCATATTGATCGTTTCTAAAATATCTTGCGTGTTGATCATACCGCCATCTCCTCAAATATGATGCATGGTGTTAAAAATATCCTCGTGCATAGCGTGGATCATCAACCCCTTTGACTTGCCAAGCTCGCTCAAAGCATCGGAGAACGTAGCAAAGCCAATATCCAATGCATCGATATCCGTCAGCATGATCATAGCAAAATACTCGGACAAAACGCTTTGGGTAATGTCCAGAATATTTGCATGATGCTCGGCGCACACAGCGGCAACGTCGGCAATAATACCAACGGTATCTTTTCCTGTAACGGTAATAACAGCTTTCATTTTGGTATCAACCTCTCTAAAAAAGTTTTATTGCCTATATTATAAGACATTTTGCCGTAAAAGTCAAGACTCAAACAAGATTTTTACCAAAAAAGCAAATCTGCGGTTGACAAGCACCGTATAGATATGCTATAATGTAAAAAACGTTAAAAGATGCGGAGGTTTTATTTATGAACAGCGATTCCGGATTCGGCTCGGGCGGTTCTCCCTTTGAATATACCGTTGCCGAGGCAAAAAGCAAGCGCTTGACCATGAAAAAGCTTGGATTGATCACGGCTTATATTCTTTGGGCACTTGTATTCTTTATCGTCGGAGCATCTACGCGATTGCTCGTTTATCTCATCGCACTCGTTCCCATTTCTCTTTGGATCATCATTTGGCTGACATGGAAGCACACGCAGGTCGAGTATGAGTACTCCTTCTTTACAGGCTCTGTCACCGTTTCGCGCATCCTCGGTAACCGCACACGCAAAAAGCTGTTGCAGGTGCGCATTCAGGAGCTCGCGGCGATCTTCCCCTACGAGGATGCAACCGTCTCCCGCGTTGAAGCGTACGGAGCAGAGGACACGATTTTTGCCGCATCCTCGATCAACGCTCAAAACCTGTACGTAGCACTCTGGCAGGATGCAGAAAGCGGCAAACGCCGTATGCTCTACTTTGAGCCCAACGAAAAAGCGATCAAAATTCTCAAATATTACAACATGTCTGCTTTTTCCAAGTAAGAACAAAATAAGGGTACCGCGTGCCAAGGCCACGGTGTACCCTTATTTTTTTACTTTAGCGCAACTTTACATCATAGGTCAAACAGCCCTTTGCCTCGCGCGTACCCGTAAGGACCTCCAGCGCAGCGACAACGCCGTCGGCGGAGATCGTTCCTACGATCACGCGTGAAACGTGCGGCACGTCCTCCAAAACAAAGGGATTGCCGAAATGAACGACCGTAGAAATGCGATCGGATGCCTGCATCGCCTCCATCAAGGAAATGACGCGCGAGGTAAGACACTCGCTTCCAATATAACATTGGCTATTGAAAAAGGTGATAAACACCACCTCATATCCAAGTGACTCACGCAAAAATTTCTCAATGCGATCTGCCGTAGGATACTCGCCTATCGTCTTGATCATACTGCACGGAAAGTTCGCTTTGAGATAATCGGCAATGCGGTCGGGATGATACCAACGGTTCTTCATAGTATCTACACCGTTCTCTCCGCTTGCAAGATCCGCCTCGTGCTCGGTCAGGATCGCAAAGCAATATTTGCCGTTCTTATCCAAAGAGGGCGTAACACCGTCGTCGGTTTTGGCAAACACGGAATCGGTATTGAGACGTGCAAAGAGCGCCGCCTCCTTCTTTGTAACCGGCTCTGCCTTTGGCATCAGCGTCAGCTTATGTTGTGCCGCAAGCACTCGCTTAACGGCATCGTTCAAGCGATCCTCGTTGATCATGCCCTCCTCGTAGCAGGCACACAGCCAATCCATCGCTTGACGGTTGCAGTTGATAAACGGTAGTGCAAGATCTGCCCCGCCGCCTACCGCAAGTCCTACGCTGTTCTTATATCCGTACTTTGCCACAACGCCCATCATACAAAGAGCATCGGTCAAAGCCAAGCCGTCAAATCCCAATTCCCGAAGAATATCGATCCCCTTTGGGGAAAGACTCATGGGATACTCGGGATCGACGTTCACAAACCGATTGTGCCCCATCATGACGCCATCCAGCAAGCCTTGCTCGATCAGCTTTACGTAGGGGTAGAGATTATAATCCAAAAGCTCTTCCTTGGTTTCAAAGGAAATGGCTTCTCCCATGTGCGAATCGATCCGTTCAGAGGTCTTTGCCATACCGGGAAAATGCTTTCCGATGGTCAATACACCTGCATCATGCATACCGCGCGCCTCGGCAGCCGCCAATGCGGCAACGCGCTCCTTATCGCTCCCCAAGGAACGAACGACCGAGCCACAGGTGGAATTCACCCTGACAAGATCCAGCATGGGATTGCAAACGACGTTGTATCCGCGTGCGCGTGCGGCTTTTCCCACAACGAGCCCAAAGTGATACGCCAGCTCCTCGCTGTTTGCCATACCGATGGTGTTTTGTCTGCCGATGAGATAGGGATCAAAACCGTTTTCGGCATCCGTAAAGACGAGGAGCGGATAGTCTGCTATTTCAAGCAAGCGCTTGATCACCCAATCGTATTCTCCGTTTTTGGGCATGACCCAAACGGCTCCTACGGCACGCTCGCGAACCAATTCCTCGATGTAATCCACGTCGCAATCGTCGCGTCCGCAATGGGCGATCATCGCCATACCAAGCTTTTGCTTGATCGTCAGATCTTCAAATTGCAGTTCTTTCAGGCTCTTCATAAAAAGTTCTCCTAAATCAGACTTTCCTTACGTCCACATATCGCGCGGAAAATGCTTTCGGTCACGGTTCTTGACCGTACCGTCGGCACGGAGAGTTGCGATCTCCTCCTCGAGGATCTGCGTTTGCACGCCGATCTTCCATTCCAACGCTTCGCGGTGACACATATAATCCATGCTCGGCTCA
>JAZQYE010000035.1:0-3701 GCA_045633385.1 Eubacteriales bacterium
AACTGTTTCTCTCTTTTTTATTTACAAGTAAAATAAATTAACCGAGCCAATCGTAGAAGGTACGACGACGAGCGGCGCCCTTGCGATAGCTGGAAAGCTTTGCTGCCATCAATACAACGGTGCAAACTGCAAGTGCAGGAACTGCGACCTTGGTGATCTTTTCTGCCTTGGTGAGTTGCTCCTCGGTGATGGGAGTCTTTTCAACGATCTTCTCACGAACGATCTGATACTTGGTCTTGGGTTCTTCCTCAACGACCTCAACAGCTTCCTCAACAACCTCTTCTTCGGCGGGAACTTCTTCCTCAACCTCTTCCTCGGCATCCAGAACGCTTGCATCCTCTACAGACTCCATGCAAGCACGGATCTGCTCACGCTTTGCCTTGTTGGTTGCAACAACGTGCAGAATAATACCAACGAGAATAACCAATGCCAAGATCAAGCCCAGAGCAATGTAGTGCCAGTTTTCGGGGATGTACTCGGTAGGCAGACCAAAGAGGTTATCCATAGACAGAGAGAGTGCGAGAATGAAACCGCCCAGGCAGGCAATCACTCCAACCCAGAGAATGAGATTTGCAATAACGCGAATTCCTTTGGCTTTCATTTTATTTTCCTCCATATAAAAAGATATATTTTGCGTTACTATAATGATACCATGAAAAAGCTGAAATGTCAACATTTCAAATGAAATTTTTTTCAATTTTTTTCTTTTTTTTTCGTTTTTTAAAATTCTTTTTCAAAAAAGCTACCTTTGCACCAAAATCGACTTGACTTTTGAGGCTCGGTATGTTACAATAGCATCAACAATTCAAAAAAGGAGTTATTTATTATGCCGTTTATTGATACCAAACTGAACGTAGAACTCACCAAAGAAAAGGAAGAGGTTCTCAAGGCTCGTCTTGGCGAGGCGATCACCTGCTTTCCCGGAAAGAGCGAATATTGGCTGATGCTCAACTTTACCGACAAAAGCCGTATGTGGTTCCGCGGCTACAGCAGCTTCCCCGTTGCTATGGTCGAGGTTCAGCTCTTTGGCACCGCAACCGACGAGGCTTGTGCAAACATGACCAAAACCATTTGCACCATTTTTAAGGAAGAATTGGGCATTTCCCCCGAGCACACCTATGTCAAGTATGAATTTGTTGACGTTTGGGGCTGGAACAACGAAAATCTTTGATCCTTTTTCCAAAGAGACCCGAGCGCGGTCGCGCTCGTCTCTCTTTTCATTTCGTAATCGAATAGTTTTAATTGAAGATGCCCGCAAGTTTGAGCAAGAAGGATGCCAAAAATACTGAACCTGCCGACAAAATCGTTGACCACACCACAAGCTGTCCCGCAAGGACTACGTCGCCGTCCATCTCCTGCGCCATGGGAACGCTGGAGACCGCTACGGGCGTTGCAAACATGGCAATAAACGCCGCAAAATGTGCCCCCGTAAACTGATGACGGAAGAAAAGATACGCGCCTCCCAAGCCCAAAAGCGGCACAAACACCGTACGCATGGCAACGCCGAAGATGATCTCCTTTTTGAGCGATGCCACCGCTGAAAACTCAAACTGTGCACCAAGAACAAGCAATGCAAGCGGTGTTGCCACACTTGAAAGATAATTCAAAACGGTATAGACAGGCGTGATCTGCGTCAGGCGGAAGGAGATGTCGAAATGCACGAATAAAGCGCGAATGCCCAAAACTGCAACGCCCGAAAGCACGCTGATGATCAGGGGATTTTTGGCGATCTCCAAAACGATCTTTTTCATACTCGGCTTTTCGCCGCTCTCGCGGAACACCGCAAGGCTGATGACCGCCAGCACGTTAAGCATGGGAATGGTAACAGCAGAGAGCAAGGTCGCCACGATAACGCCCTCCTCGCCAAACAAGGCGCTCGCCAAGGGAATGCCGATGAGCGCGTAGTTAGAGCGAAAGACCGCCTGCAAGAGCGCTCCCCTTGCACCGGGGCGTTTGGAGATCGCAAGCACCAACGGCACCGAAACGGCAAAAATGACCAGCAACGCCACCACGACGTATATAATGTAGCCAAACTCAATATTGGCAATGTCCTCGACCTTATAGACGTTTAAAAACAGCATTGCAGGCAAAAAGCAACGAAATACAAGCTTGTTTGCCGCCTTTGCAAAGCTTGCGTTCATAAATCCGATGCGCTTGAGGATATAGCCGATGGCAACCATAATCACAATGGGGGCTACGGCGTTGAGCGCAAATATCAGTGCTTCCATGAGTTCTCCTTTTCGCCAAAAAACTTACTCCTTATTGTATCACAAATATTCTGTTTTTGCAAGCGTTTCGCAACATTTTGATAGAAAAATCAACAAAAAACAAGGGGAAAGCGACCAGGCTCTCCCCTTGCGATGCAAAATCAAATTATCTTTGAATACGACCGGAGCCGTCGCCGCCTGCCAGCTTTTCAACCTCGGCAAGGGTTACCATGTTGTAGTCGCCCTCGATGGAGTGCTTGAGCGCGGAAGCTGCAACTGCAAACTCAACAGCCGCCTGCGTGGACTTGCCGTTCATCAAAGAGTAGATCAAGCCGCCGCCAAAGCTGACACCGCCGCCAACGCGGTCGATGATGTGCAGCTCATACTTTTTGGAGAAGCAGTACTCGTCATCCTTGACGTTGTACAGCATTGCCGACCAGCCGTTATCGAACGCGCTGTGGCTCTCGCGAAGCGTGATTGCAACGTACTCAAAGCCAAACTTATCAGCCAGCTGCTTTGCAACCGACTTGTAGCCCTCGTGGTTCAGCTTGCCGCCGTAAATGTCGGTAGCCTCTGCCTCGATACCAAATACGTCCTTTGCGTCCTCCTCGTTGGAGATGCAAACGTCAACGTATTGGCACAGCTCGGTCATAGCTTCGCGAGCCTCTGCACGGGTCCAGAGCTTTCCACGGTAGTTCAGGTCGCAGGAGATCTTGAGTCCCTTTGCCTTTGCAGCCTTGCAAGCCTCTTTGCAGATCTCAACCACGTTTGCACCCAAAGCGGGCGTAATACCGGTAAAGTGGAACCACTCGGCACCCTCAAAAATGCTATCCCAATCAAAGTCCTCGCAAGAAGCCTTTGCAATGGCAGAGTTTGCACGGTCGTAGATGCAAACGGAGCCGCGCTGAGATGCGCCCTTTTCGTTAAAGTAGATACCAACTCTGTCGCCGCCGCGGGTGATCTTGGTGGTGTCAACGCCGTATCTGCGCAGGCTGTTGACTGCTGCCTGACCGATTGCGTGGGTGGGGAGCTTGGTAACGTATGCAACGTCCATGGCGTAGTTGGCAAGAGAAACGGCTACGTTTGCCTCCCCACCGCCAAAGGTGAACTCAACGTGGTCGCACTGTACAAATCTTTCGTAGTTGTAGGGCTGAAGGCGGAGCATCAGCTCACCAAATGTAATTACTTTGCTCATAATTTTATTCTCCTATGTTTGATACTTTTTTCAGTCAATCGATTATTTTACAAGGTGATATGCAAAGCCGTCGATCTCGTCTGCGAGATATACAAACTTCATATTGCCCTTATCGTCGTAGGTAGCGGTGGACATATCAAACTTGACACCGCGGCGAGACAGATGATACACTGCGCGATCGACGCTGTTGGTGGCAATTGCGATGTGTCCGTGCGTGCCGGGGCCCTTTTCGTTCATCAGCTCAAGCGCGGTGCCGGAGAAGATGGACTTGGAGGTAGCGTTTGCGGTAAAGGAGAACG
>JAZQYE010000036.1:0-6043 GCA_045633385.1 Eubacteriales bacterium
TTGCAAGGTAGTTATGGCCGTGGGGAAGCAACGGAAACGAGCGACATTGATATTGTTATGATTCTGGATCAATTGTCTGCTATGGACATCAAAGTGTATCAGGATATGCTGGATATCCTGCCTCATAGAGATTTGATTTGCGGGTTCCTCTCAGGTAAGAATGAAATTTTAAATTGGGAGCCGTCAGACTTGTTCCAGTTTTGCAATGATACTACGCCAATCAAAGGTACACTTGACGAGGTATTGGCGCTCGTTGACGAAAGCGCTGTAAACCGAGCAATTAAGATCGGAGCCTGCAACGTTTACCATGGCTGTGTACACAATATGCTACACGAAAAGAGCGAAGATGTTTTGAAAGGTCTGTATAAATCCGCTTCTTTCGTTGTGCAAGCTATCGCTTTTCAGCAAACCGGCAAATATATAAGACTGCAAAAAGAATTGTTTGAAGTCGTAGCTCGCGACGAACAGGTGATGATTGAAACCTTCTTGCTTTTGAAGAATGGCGGAGCAGTAGAGTTCGATTTGATGTCAGAGCAGCTTTTTGCTTGGTCGCAGAAATGGATTGCTATAAGTAATTAGACAAATTTCAATTTGGCGGAGAAAATAATGATTATATGAAACATACAAATGAGCCGTCACGTAAAACTGCAATTTCTTATGGATGCAAACAAGTGGGGGAGTATCAGGATGACGTGAATGAAGTCACAAAGGTTTTTGCAATCACGAGAGAAGAATGGATGAACCGATAAGTCCCGATTTATGAAGAAATACATTGCAAACATTATCACGGGTAGCAGGATCATATTTGGTTTACCTCTTATGTTTATTCCTCTCTCATCGGTATGGTTTTACGTACTCTATCTCTTTTGCGGGCTTACCGATATGATCGACGGAACGATCGCGAGAAAGACGGGTGCGGTCAGTAAATTTGGAGCAGGGCTGGATACGGCTGCTGACTTTGCATTTTTGCTCGTGTGTGGTGCAAAGATGCTACCCCTTTTGCACGTGCCCGTATGGCTGTGGGTGTGGATTATACTGATTGCGTCAATTAAAATATTCAATCTTGCGTTCGTTTTGATTCGCAAGAAAAAACTCATATCCATACATAGTGTGTTCAATAAAATAACGGGATTTGCGTTGTTCCTTTTGCCGCTTACGCTGACTTTTGTTGAAAGCATTTACAGCGTTGCGGCAGTATGCGCTCTTGCAACCCTTGTGGTGGTGCAAGAGGTTTATTTTGTTGCAAAAGGTCAAGAGATCTTATAGTCGAATTTTAATTTGACGAGACGAACGGGGCGTGAACGGCGGAATGCGTTTGCGCAAAACAATAGAACCGAAATTTGAATTTGGCAAGGAGGATGTATGAACGTCAATCCGAGTGAGCAAGAGATCCGATACGTAGAGGAAGCTCTTCGTCAATTTAACAACGCGGCGGTGGGGGAGGACGGTCATACGCCGCTCAATATTGTGGAATACGATGAGCACGGCAACGTTGTTGGTGGTATTCTCGGCGGCACCTATTGGGGGTGGATGCACGTAGATATTTTATGGGTGCACGAGAGCTACCGCAACAAAGGGCTCGGTTCACAGCTTTTGTACCAAGCCGAGGCGGAAGCCGTTCGCAGAGGCTGTCACCACGTCCATTTGGATACCATGAGCTGGCAGGCGCCTGCGTTTTACCAAAAGCACGGCTACGAGGTGATCGGCATTCTTTCCGATATTCCAAACGGAAACCAAAAATATCTTTTGATGAAGGCATTATAAAATACACACTTCGATCTTGGAGTACTATCAAAACAAAAGCGAGCAAGGCTTTTTCAAATCTTGCTCGCTTTTGTTGTTACGGTGTGACGTTTTCTATTGTTCTTGCATATTTGCGTTATGACCACAGGTGTGCCTCGTCTAGTTCGGAGAGGTCACCCTCTGCAAAGCCTGCAGCGCGCAGGTATGCTTCTACCGTCGGGCGTACGTCGCTGTACGAGCCGTGCGAATCGGAGCCGTACGTAACGGGAATGCCCATTTCAAACATCTCACGCAGGTACTCGGCGTATTGACGGCGGAATTTTTCGCTTGCCTTTGGCGTGGTGAAAAAGTGGGAATTACACTCTACGTATTTGCCGTTCTCCTTGAGTGCGGCGGTGATCTCCTCGTTTGCGGAGTGCGGGATCACTGTAAAATCCTGATACCAAATGCCGTACCCGTGGTACCACGGGTGACCGAGGATCGTGACGCGTTCATCGCACGCCAGCCAAAGCTGTTGGCGATGCCACTCCTTGATGCAGGCGGAAAGCTCATCGACACGCGCCGCCTTGGGAACGTCCACGCGCCAATGTGCCGCACCAATGCCGTAGCGCACGCCAAGGGCGATCAGCTCCTGCTTGGTCACGGCAAGCTCAATGTCGTAGGGCTTGCTTTGCGCGGGTGCTTGGTAGCCCTCGCGCGTGCCGTGCTTGGCAATATAGTCGAACTCGGGCTTTTCAATGGGGGTCAGCTCCGTGCCAAGCACCATAAAGGGGTAGTTGGCGCGTGCCGCATTGACCGCCTCTGCCGAACGGTGCAGGTCGTTAAAAAAGGATGCATCGTTCCAATTGACATGGTCGGTAATGCCCACGCGGCAAAGTCCTTGATCGCGCGCTCCGTTTGCAATCTCCTCCAACGTGTTGCGCGCGTCGTAGGAATATTCGCTGTGAATGTGCCAATCCGATTGAATGATCATATTCGTTACTCCTTGTTTTCCTTTTGGATCATGGTAGAGGGGGCTTGCTCTGTGTTGTCGGCATCTCCCATAATGGTGTTGAACAGCTCGTTTGCAAACAGCTCGTGCATTTCGGGCGTGGGGTGATTGATGCGGTTGGCAAGCAGCATGGTGATATCCTGTGTTTTGGCAAGCTCCTTCCACTTGGCGTAGCAATCGCAAACGGTAACGCCTTCCTCACGTGCGACCTCGACTGCAGAGCGCATGTAAAGATCCATCTTGCCGCTGTTTTGCATTTCGGCGGTTTGAATGGCGTAGCTGTAATACTCCTCGGGTGTATCCTCGGCAACGCTGGTATTGAGCATGTTGGGGGTCATAAAGATCACGTCAGAGCCTGCATTTTTGCACTTGCGGAAGATGGCTCTTAGGGGCTCCAGATAATCCTCCAAGGCAAAGTTGACGTCGTTGAGTCCAAAGCAAACGATGACAAGGTCGGGCTGATGCACCAAGACCTGACGCTCCAAGCGGTCAAGCGAGAGCTTTGCAGTGGTGCCGCCGATCGCGGTGCAGATCATATTAACGGGAACGTACGTGCGGAATGCATTGAGCTTTTTTTGCAGTAGGTGCCAATAAACGTGCTCAAAATCGATATAACCATTGAATGCAGCGTGGGAAACGCTGTCACCAAAGATCACGACGTTGATAGGTCCATGGTCGTAAAGCTCCTGCAGGTCCATCATAATTTTATCTTTGATCTTCATAAAAATTACTGCCTTTCTATGCCCATGGTAGCGTGTCGCCTCGGGCTTACTTTTTGGTGGCTGCTTGAATAAACGTTATTGTGCCGCCTCCGCTTGGGTATCCAGGCGGAAGGGAGTTGCTTCGCCGCTTTTGACCTTGGCGATAAAGTCGTATTCATCCGCGATGGGGGTGTCGGATTGCATACCGCCAAGCACGGTTTTAGCTTCGGCGTTGTGGTTATCCGAGCCCGCAAAGGGGATCAGCTCGTAGTTTTTAGCATAGTCTGCCGCCATGTCGTTTTCAAAATCGGTACGGGAGGCGTTATAGGTCTCTACGCCGTGCACGCATCGGGGAAAGAGACGGATGTGGTCGATGTATCTTGCCTCGCGGAAGGGGTGTGCGTGAACGATGAACGCACCCGCCTCGGCAAGATAGCGGAGCTTTTCGGACATTCCCATCTCCTGTATTTCGGGGTGGGCAAAATACCACGTGGGGGCAAGACCGTAGATCAAAAAATCACTTCCGCCATATCCCATTTCCACGCCGAAAAAGACCTTGATGCCAAGCTCCTTTCCAATGCGAATGCCTTCCTCGTAGTCCGAACAGTAAAACTCAAGCTTCTCGGCATAGGGGAGCGAGCGGTCACAGCTGATGTTGCAGTCAACAAAATGGTTGGTGATAAACACGCCGTCGTAGCCAAGGCTTTTGTAGTAGGTCAGCGTTTGTCTGACGTCGGCTCTGGCGCACTTGCTCACGGGGGCGGTGTGCAGATGTGTTTCGTATAGATATTGCTTCATGTTGATACGTCCTTTTTTATCGGTATTTGAAAGAGGTTACAGCTTGACATTTTGTGCTTTACCAAGCGCGTTTTCAAGGTTGAATTCGTACGCCTTACCGTGTACGGTAACAGTGACTTTTTTTAACGTTTGTGTCACGTCGCAAACGTACAGCGTACCGTTTTTGACGGCACAAAGAATGGGGGAGTCGGTTGCAATGCCTGCGCATTCGCCCTTTTCGTGAAACACGCAGTAAATATCTTGGTTCTCCGTTTCCCGAACGATCTGCGCCTGCGCGGTGTTTGCAAGGATCTCAAAGGGGAGGCCGTTTGCAAAGCGTACGGCATCGGCGGCATTTGTCAAGGGAAGGATCGCATAAGCGTAGCTCTCGTTTTGCGGATCGATGCCGTGATCGAGGATCAATTCGGTAAAGGGGAGGGCTCCATCGGTGACTCTTGCGGTGAGCGGCTTACCGTCCAGAATGCAGTAGGAGTCCTCGCCCGTGGTCACGCAACGAACGCCTTGGTAGGTGTGGTCGGTGTGAGAGAGCGTGACAGCCTCGCCGTTTATGAGTACGGGCAGCGGACGATGCCCCGTGATCTCTCCGTTTTCGATGATCGGGTCGCCGTGGCGGTTCTCGATAACGGTATAGACGCGCGCGTGATCGGCGGCGTTGATCGCACTGCCGAGGCAAACGGCATAGCCGTTGAAGAAGAAGTAAGCCTTGTTGGCAGTTAAGGTGCAATCTCTCTTTTCGGGAGCGGCTCCGTAGTCGCCCGTGGGTCTGTAAAAGCGCGTGCATACCAGGGCGCCGTCGCCGTGGTAGGATTCCAATTGCATGACCGATACGCCGGTATCTCCCGTGGTCAGCGTGCCGACCAGATCCTTGGAGGAAAGATACTCGTTTGCTTGCGCAATGCTGACTTCCTCGCGCTTGCGGTCGTCAACCGTTGTACCCGGAATGCGGTAGGGGTTGACGTTTTTCCAATAGAAGTTGGAGTATTTGAAAGGGGAGGAGACCAAATTCAGCATACCGTCGCCGTGATACCAGCCGTTTACGTTTTGGTGATTGATGCTTTCGTAGTTGTAAATGCGCGAAGAGGAGATGGAAAGCGAAAAGCTGTAGCGGTTGGTGTGCTGAACGGCGCGATCCATGCAGTTAAAGGCAAAAAGCCCATTGCGATCGACTGTTACGCCGCCCTTTTGATACGCCTTTTGAAAGAGCAGATAATCGTTGAGGGTAAAGGCGGGTGCAACGGCGGCGTAGGTGCCGTCCTTGCTGAGTGGATGCTCGTCAAAGAGTTGGGTTACAAGGGAGGCGATTGTGGGCTTGCGCGCTTGATCTGCAAAGCCGTAAAGATGCACGAGGTATTTTACAAAAAAGGCTGCGCTCGCCACGGAGATCTCGGGGTGTCTGCCAAGCACTGAGCGAAAGATTTCGCCGTTACGGTAGAACGGGAGAAAGCTCTTGTAGAGCCATGTATATAAAAGATCGGTGTGCTCACGCGAGAGGGCAAACTCCGATCCCGAAAGAAGATCGGCAAAATCAATCAGCGTGATAAAATGATTGACACCGTAAGTAAAATTCATGGGGTGTCTGGTGTGAAAGATGTAAGAGCCGTCGCGGTAAAAGCCTTGCCCGTCGTTTACACCGCCGTCGGCATAGAGGTAGGTGTCGTCAATGCCGTTTCTGCCGATGAGGACGCGATCCTCACGTTCGCAAAGAATACCCGATTCTGCAATGAGATGGGCAAAATGCACCTTGTTGGAGCCGTAATCGCGCGGCTCTGGAACGCCCTTTTCAAACAACGCAAGGTAATCCCGCTTTTTT
>JAZQYE010000037.1:0-2574 GCA_045633385.1 Eubacteriales bacterium
TTTTCTGCATCGGGAGCACCGTAGTAGTTGAAGAGCTTGTAATCGGTACCGATCTTCTCGTTTACCTTAGCCATGTACTCCTCAACGATTGCGGGAAGTGCATCGTAGTAGGGGTTGCAAGCCTCTCTGTGCTGGAAGAAGATATCGCCGTTTTCTGCGGAGCCGCGGAGAACAGGATGCTCGGGGTTGGGTGCGCGAGCGCGGAAGCCTGCGATAGCATCCTTGTCAACCATTTCTTCCAGATCCTTGTAATCCCAAGCCTCGATCTTCTGAACCTCGTGAGAGGTACGGAAACCGTCGAAGAAGTTGAGGAAAGGAACGCGGCTCTTGATGGTTGCCAGGTGAGCAACTGCACCAAGGTCCATGATCTCCTGCTGGTTGGACTCTGCCATCATAGCAAAACCGGTTTGACGGCAAGCGTAAACGTCGGAGTGGTCACCGAAAATGTTGAGCGCGTGAGAAGCTACGCAACGTGCGGATACGTGGATCACGCAAGGAAGCAGCTCGCCGGCGATCTTGTACATGTTCGGGATCATCAGGAGCAAGCCCTGAGAAGCGGTGTAGGTGGTGGTAAGCGCACCTGCAGCAAGAGAACCGTGAACGGCACCTGCAGCACCTGCCTCAGATTGCATCTCCATCATCTTAACGGTATCGCCGAAGATGTTTCTTGCGGGCTCACCGAAAATGTTTTTGTCGGTAGCTGCCCAGGTGTCGGTTACTTCTGCCATGGGAGAGGAAGGAGTAATCGGGTAAATTGCGGCAACCTCGGTGAACGCATACGATACGTGTGCGGCAGCGGTGTTACCGTCCATTGAAATTTTTCTTCTTTCAATAGCCATTGGAATTTTATCCTCCTGTGAAATAATAAAAGATGATAATTTCTATCTCACCCTATATCATAACATATTTTGCGGCAAAAGTAAAGAGCTTTTTGAAAAAATGTCTGAAAAATATCAATCTTTGAGCAAACAACTTTTACCCGTTGTTCCAAAGTGCGGTATTTTGTATATCTATTGACATTCCAAAGTGTTTATGTTATAATTGGTACAACCTTATTTTGAAAAGGAGATCATTCGAATGAAGCGTTTTTTATATGAACACGCCGATCTTGCCATTGCACTTTTATGCATCGTTTTATTTCTGCCATTAACGGCGGGGATCATTCTTGCCGCGGCAGGAGGAGAAGAAGAGATATTTCAGTTTGCTTTTGTCATCGGACTTGCCCTCTCGGGGGGTGGTGCCGTGCTGATGATGTACCCGTTCAAGTCGGTGCTCGACACGCTGGACAAGCTTAGTGCTCTGCGTCACGGCCGCGAATTTTTTGATATCGGCGAATGCATTTCCTGCGAGGAAGCCGCATCCCGTATTGCGGCAAACGCGCAAAAAAAACATTTTCAAACGATAGACGTCATCGACGAAGATCCGTATGCACCGATTGCAACGTACCAAAAAAAGAAGATCTGCTGGATGAAGGATCCCGACACGTTGGAGGAATACTCGCACACAAGCCACAATTATCTGCTGTACCGCGTGGAGCTTTTGGATCAAAAGGCGTGGGACAAAATCGCAGAGGACGCCACCCGTCGGATGCGCAACGTACGCGCCGAAAATCAAAAGGGAAAGAAACCGATTCTCACCGTGGCATCGCTGTGCATTCTGGCAGAGCAGATCGAACCGCAAATCCTGACGCACACATGCGAATTGCAAAAATTCACGGTCTCCGAGGTGCACGTATGCCTTGCCGTTCCCGCAAAGGATCGTTGGTATGCGTTCGCACAAGCGAGAACGGGTGACGCTTCCCTGTTCTCGGGCTCAACCTGCTCGCGCCGTACTCTTGCCAAACTGACCTTTGGCGGCAGATTCCCCTATCGCGGCAACGAGCGTTTTACCAAGGCGTATTGGGATGCACTGAACGAAGCCATTGACTCGGATCTGACCTCCAAGCGGGCATCGGCGCAACGCAAAAAAGCCGAGGAGGACGATGATGAGGAGGAGCTCCGCTTTGCCGAGATGCATGAGGGAGAGATCCGTCGATACACCGACGAATACAACGACGAGCTCTATCTCGTCTATCACAAATATCACGTAACAGCTTCCCTCTTTATGCCGAAGGAGGTGGAGGAGCTTCGCGCAAAAATGGCAGAGGTGGAGGAAATACCAAACGAATCGATCCGTGATATGATCGACGACGCGGAAAGTGGGGAAAGCGAATATCAACGCATACCGATCCCTGCCGATTATCGCGGAACGATCGTAATAGACACACCCACGGCGGCATTAGAGCCTCGTTTGAAATTCTTTGGAAAGAAGGATGTTTACGCGATCTGCGTCCTCTTGCGTGACTACCTGCAATCCCAAGGCTTTGCACGCATCCTGTTTTGGGATAGCACAGGGGATGAAGAACCAACGGAGCTTTAAAATTTAAAACCTAAAAAAGTCATGACCACCAGCCGTGCTGGTGGCTTGCAATAGCCCCCTTGGGGCATGTCACAGGCTGAGCCTATAGGCTCGTCGAAAAGTCTGCCAACCGCACGACTTTCACAGGCATGCCCCTAAAGGGGCTTTATTTTATTT
>JAZQYE010000038.1:0-7379 GCA_045633385.1 Eubacteriales bacterium
CGTCATGCTGTTTACCGATTATCAGTATCCACAACTCACCAATTTGATGGCTGTTACCGAGCAGTACGGCATGACCATGCCCCAAACCAAGCACTTGGTTTGTGAGCAGGATACCTCCTATCGCTTATCCGAGAACGAGCCCTACTATTTTGCCGCACACGTCGCCTCCTGCCCCGTGACCACGGACTTTACCGGCTACTTTGTCATGCTTCCCTCTCACTCCATCACGGTTGCGCAAACGGCACCCGACGGCGTGACCGTTACTCCTCTGCTCTACACGAGCGAGCAGGGATATTTGATGTACGAAGGTGGCGTGGAGGATAAGGACAACGCCGCCACGTACGTATGCGCCGCTTACGCCGAAAAAGGGGAAAGCACGTTTAGCTGGTTCGCATCCCCCGACGCGGTCGCGTCCATGGGATACTCGCTCTCCGGCGGTGGAAACTTCACCGTTGTAAAATCTGCCTTGAATACCGCTACGGAGAATGAATTTACCCTTTTGGAGATCTCCTCTGCGGCGTTTGATTCCCTGAACGCGCAATTAAACACCACGGGACTTACGTTGATCTCCCTGCTGTTTATTCTCGCCATCCCGCTCACCGTTCTGATCACGGGAGCCGTACGAATCTACCTGCGCAAAAAGCGCTGAAACAGAATGGGGCTGAACCAAACGCATTTGCATTTGGTTCAGCCTCATTTTTTCTGACTTAAAAAGCTTTTGGCAAAACGCCGAGCATCACAGATCCTTCGGCTTTTCTTGGAAGAAATAAACGCCGTAGTGCGATTTGATATCGCGATCGCGGCAAAACTCGTTATAGTTCTCGTCAAGTCCCGCCTCCTTGATACGCTTGACCTCCTCCCAGCTTGCAAGCGGGAAGGAGATATCAAATTTTTCAAGGAATTTCGGGTCTTTTTTCTCCAAGCCTGCCCTGATATCGGGAACGACGTCGTGCGCCTCCAGTCTCACACCCTTTGCAATACACATAAAATCGATAATATGCATCAGCATGGCTTGCTTGAATGCAGCAAGCTCGGGGCGATCCGAAAGATCGGTCATCTCAAGCGGATCGTTGATCC
The DNA here is from genome assembly GCA_045633385.1 of Eubacteriales bacterium. Lineage (GTDB taxonomy): Bacteria > Bacillota > Clostridia > Oscillospirales > CAG-272 > UMGS1865. The sequence continues at coordinate 1,078 of JAZQYE010000038.1, forward strand.
TGTCGTAAATGCAGGTCTTGCCTGTAAACGGATAATAGGTAAACGTGTATTGCTTGGTAACCAAGGTCTTGCAAGCATCGCAAAACTCACTCATGTGCACCTCGCGCTCGGGGGTGCTTCCGTTTGACATACCGATAAGCGAACGGGAGACACCAAACCTGCGCTCGTCCTCGGCACAAGAGAGTACCGTGGCGCCAATATCGATGTTGCCGCAAAGACAATCGCTGTGCACGCCCGCATCAAGATCGGGATGATTGGAGACGATGAGCGGAATAAAGAGCTGTGAGCGATACGGCCACGGTCCCTTGGAGACCACGTTGTAGTCGTTATCGACGCTGCCGTGATCGGACGAGAATATGATCGTGGTATTTTCATAAATGCCGTTATCCCGAAGCGATTTTACAATGCGACCGACCAGCGTATCCACCTCAGCGATCAGCTCGCAATAAGCCATGCGCTTTTTCATGCGATTTTTTACAGCCCCCTCGGGATTTACCAGCTCCTCGTGCGTATTCAGGTATGCACGTCTGTATTGCTCGACCTGCGCAACGTCCTCGCGGTGCGAATTGATCAGCGTGGGGATCTTATCCCGATCGACTGCCTCCTCAAGCCCGTGAGGAGGCGTTAAGGGGGCGTGGGGCGAAAGAAAACCGCAGTACAGAAAGAACGGAGCATCGGCAGAGGCAGGCTTTGTTCCGTCGGGTGCCGCCCCATTTTGAACGTAGGAATCGATAAACTCGGTGGCTCTATCACAGCACCATCTGTCGTAAAAATATTCTTCGGGGTATTTAAAGTGCAACGTCCCGTCGTTTTCGGCATATTTGGTAGCATCGGGAAAGGCTTGCTTCAGCCATTTCATGTAATTCCCGTCCTGCTGACCGGTAAAAATATTTTGATATGCATATCCGCACGGGGTATTCTCCCTGACGTGATCCGACACTCCCACCGCGGCGGTCATATATCCGGCTTCGCTCAGCCTCTCGGGAAAAAAGCACGTGTCCCTGCCGAACGGAACGTCGTTCGTCCACGCATCATGCCCCGAAACGAATTCGCCCGTCAGCACCGAGGCACGGGAGGGTGCGCATACGGTAGCCGATGCAATGGCATTATCAAAGGTCACTCCGTTTTGGGCAAGCTCGTCAAGGTTGGGCGTTTTGATAAAATCCGCACCGTACGGGCCGATAAAATCGGGTCGAAGCTGATCGACCAATATAACCACGACGTTTCTTTTGTTTGACATAGTTTTTACCTCTCTTTATCGTTTTGTGTTCGCTCGCAAACGCTTTGCCATATCCAAGATCAGCGCTGCGCTGTTCTCGAAAAATGCCTTGTATGCCGAGCAATAGCGGTTTTGTAACAGTTCACCGCCAAGTCCCTCCTTGTGACGGCGACAGCCGCCGCGACAAACGGGAAAATACGGGCACCGACGGCACTCGTCACCGACGTTGCGGGAGGAGATCACAAAATCCCGTGCCGCCTGTGAGGAAAGCAAACTCTGCACCGAATCTTGTGTAATATTTCCCATTTTCCATTTGTCAAGCACGTAAAAATCACAGGGATAAACGCCACCGTCAGCCTCAACGACAAGGGAGGCGTTGCAAGATCCGCCCATACCGCAGCACTCGGGGACAAGACCTGCCGCAATGCGCACAAAGTTATCAAACTGCCTGACGCTGACGTAGCTTCCGTTTACAAAATCCTCGTAATATACCCGAAAGGTCTCGTTTAAAAAGAAGGCGTAGGAGTCGTTTGTCAAGGTAAAGGTCTCCCCCTCTCCCGCACCGCAAAAATCGGGTATAAAGGGGATGAACTGCAAATACCGCAAGCCCTTGCTCTTGAAATAACGGTAGACGTCAACACCTCTTTTTGCCACGTCCTCGGTGATCACGGTCAAAATATTGTAATCGATGCGGTATCGCTCAAGACGAGCCAGGGTCTCGCAGATCCTTTGATGGGTCGGCAAGCCGCCGACGGCTGGGCGTAGTGCGTCGTGCAACGCCTCGTCTCCGTCCACCGAAACACCGAGCAGATAGTGGTATTTTGAAAAGATTGCAAGCAGACCGTCACCGATCTCGTACCCGTTGGTCTGAAGGGAGTAGCTGACCGGCACGTGATGGACGTTATACCGCTCGACCAACGCGTGAAAGGTGTGAAAAAAATCCTCCCCCGCAAGCGTCGGCTCCCCGCCCTGAAAGGCAAAGCCGACCTGCTCCCGCTCGTATGCAAACACGTTTTTTAAAAAAGCGTCGGCGACCTCCTCGGTCATCATGCCAAAGGATGCATTTTCTCGGTTGTCCGCCACGTCGCGGTAAAAGCAATATTTGCAACGCATATTGCAAAGCGAGGATGCGGGCTTGATCAGTACGTTCAACATTTACTTCCATTCCACCGCATCGGGCAAGCTCGTTCCGTACGGCACGCAAAGTGAAATAAGCGTATCATAGCAACGATATTCGCCAAATGCGACCTCTCCTTTCTCCTCCAAGGCAACGGTGTCACAGCGTTGCAATGCGCGAATCCCCTCACCCGTCATTTTGACGTACGCCTCCTTGCGCGTCCAAATGCGCAAAAAAGACTCTGTGGTAGGAGTCTGCGCCCAAAGCGCCTGCTCCCTTGGAGCAAACCAGCGCACCGTCATACTCGCAGCGATCGAAGGGTCAAAGCGTGAAAGCTCCTCCGCATCCAATCCGATGCGTACGTCTGTTCCCCCTTTTGGAGAGAGCAATGCACAAAACACGGCATTTTGCGTATGCGTCACGCTAAAATCCATATCCGCATTGCATAAAAAGGGTCTGCCGCTCGCCTCGTAGGCAAGCTCACCGCACACGCCCATTTCCGACAAAAGCCAAAGCCCTGTCAAACTCCTGCACGCCGCTTGCTCGTTTTTCCCGATCCTGTGATGTGCTTGCCACGCTTGCAGCCATTGCCCGTCAATAGATTCTTGCGCCGCAGGCAAGCCTTTGATGCGGCTTGTTCCGTACAAGGTGATCACGTTTGCCCCTCCCCTCTCTTTTCGCTATTTTCATTATAGCATAATATTTCCAAAAATACAATACGCAATTGCAAATGTGTTATTGACAATTCCATATTTGTGTAGTATAATGGTCTTACCGACCGCACGTCGAGTCGTTCAGAATTTTGATCATGTCAAAGGAGATGTACTATGTCTGTTCCAATTACACTCAATCCCGCCCGTCTGTTCCCCACTTCTACAGAGGGCTTGGTTCGCAAAAAGAAATTCAAGATCGGTATTATCGGCACCGGCGGAATTGCACACGCTCACATGAGAGCTTATAAATCTTTTGAAAACGTGGAGGTCATTGCGCTGGCAGATCTCGTCCCCGGCAGAGCGGAGGCGTTTGCCAAGACGTTTGGCTTGGAGAACGCTCGCATCTACAACGACGATAAATCTCTGTTGGATAACGAGGAGCTGGACGGTGTCAGCATTTGTACTTACAACCGTCAACACGCTGCCCCCACCATTTACGCGCTGAAAAAGGGAGTCAACGTCCTGCTCGAAAAGCCCATGTGCGTTACCATGGACGAGGCAGTTGAAATGATGCGCGCCGAAAAGGAAAGCGGCAAGATCTTGAGCGTAGGCTTTCAGCCCCGTTTTGACAAGAATATGCAAATGATCAGAAAGATCGTGCAATCGGGCGAGCTTGGCAAGGTCTATTACATTCAAACGGGAGGAGGTCGCCGTCGCGGCATTCCCGCACACGATAACAAGGATTCCTTTATCCGCGAGGATACCGCAGGTATTGGCGCATTGGCAGACATTGGCTGTTACTCCTTGGATATGTGCCTCAACGCACTCGGCTACCCCAAGCCCATTACCGTTTCGGGCTTTAAGACCGACTATTTTGGCAAGGATCCCGAAACCTACCGCTACAAGGAGACCAAAGCCGAGGAACTTGCGCAAAAATTCGGCGTTGACGATTTTGCAGGCGCATACATTCGCTTGGAGGGCGGTATTCACCTCGACTTCCGTATCTCTTGGGCGCTGAACATCGATACCCCCGGTGACACCCTGATCCTTGGTACCAAGGCAGGCCTGCGCATTCCCTCCACCAACTGCTGGAACGGCACCACAGGCGGCCCCATGACCCTTTACCGTCAGGTCGCAGGCGAGGAGGTTCAGGAGACCATTCCGCTGTTGAAGGACGGCCCCAATGACGGCACGCTGTGGGAGCGTAAGATCGGCTCCTTCCTCGATGCCATCGAGTTCGGCGGCGAAGCCCCCATTCCCACCAGCCAGATCATCATCAACCAAGCCATCATCGACGGTATCGTTCGCTCCAGCGAATTGGAGCGTGAGGTCGAGATCACCATTCCTGAGATCTGATCGTAAGACGCCCCTTCACATCACGCAAAGGAGCATTCCGAAATGAAATACACCAGCGAATATTACCTGCAAAAAGCAGAGCAAAATACACCGCCGCTCTTTCATCAAGCTGTACAGACCAATCGAATCGTGACCATCTGCGAGGATGAGCGTGCGTTTTTCGGCTATACGGCAACCGATGCGGGCAAGCACCCCGAGGTGGTACAAACGGGCGACAGCTTTGTTTTGGACTTTGGCCGCCACTGCGTGGGAAGGCTCTCCTTCCGCGTTTGGGATAACGGCAGATACATCGATGCCCCCGTGCGCCTCAAGCTTAAATTCGGAGAGGTTCCCTTTGAGATCGCGCACGACCACAGCACCTATCACGGCTCTCTCTGCCCCTCGTGGCTCATCGAGGAGATCATCAACGTCGATATGATTGGCACGGTATCTCTGCCGCGCCGCTACAGCTTCCGCTATTTGGAGGTCACCGTTCTTGCAACGCCGCGCCCTACACGCCTCTCCGAATTTACCGTGGAGTGCGAAACCTCGGCAGATGAGTCCAAGCTCAAGCCACTCCCCGACGGAACCGACAGCGAGCTGGTTGCCATTGACCGCGTTGCCGCCGCTACCCTGCGCGATTGTATGCAGTCCGCATACGAGGACGGTCCCAAGAGAGACCGCCGCCTTTGGTCGGGTGACCTCTACCTGCAGGCGCTGACAGACCAATGCCTGTTTGATAACAGTATGCTGGCGCGCCGTTGCCTGTATCTGTTTGCGGCGTGCGAGGAGGAGAACCGATACCTGCCCGGATGCTTGTACCAATACCCCACCCTCAGCTTTGACCACGTGATGGATATCACCGACTACGCAATGCTGTATTGCACCGCGTTGGCGGATTATTACGTACACACAAAGGATGCAGAAACGGCAAAGGATCTCTTCCCCGTGGTCAAGCGCCAAATGCAGATCGCCATTGATTCCTTGGATCAAAACAACGTCATTTGCCCGCCCGAAAGCTGGAACGGAGGCTTTATCGATTGGGCACCCAATCTTCAGCACGTTACAGCCGTGCAGGGCGTTATGCTCTACGCGCTCGAGCGCCTCATTCCGTTGGCAAACGCCTTGGGCGAGAACGATATTGCAAAGTCATGGCAAACCGCACACGCACGCGTCACCAAAGGAGCACGTGAGCACCTTTACTGCACCGCGCGCAAGGCGTTTATCAACGCCTACGACAAGGAGCAATACTCGGTGCAGGCACAGGTGTGGATGATCCTCGGCGGCATTGTGGACGGCGAGGATGGCAAGCGCATTTTGACCGAGGCACTTGCGGCAAGCGACAGCGTCAAACCCGTGACCCCCTTTATGAACCACTATCTTGTAGCGGCAATGCTCAAGCTTGGCATGAAGGACGAGGCCCTGACGCATATCAAGAGCTATTGGGGCGAAATGGTCAAGTACGGTGCCGACACGTTTTGGGAGGTCTTTGTAAAGGATCGCCCCGACGTTTCCCCCTACAATGACGTTTCCATGCACTCCTTCTGCCACGCATGGAGCTGCTCGGCGTCTTACTTTATTCGAAACTACTTTGTAAATTGATTTGATCGAGCGACCGTTTGTGTATTCTGCGTGAACAGAAGCACGAGCGGTCGCTCTTGCAGATGCAAACAAATAAAAAAGCAAAAAACAATGCAGAAAAAAAGAAAAAATTTTAAAAAAGATATTGACAAAACGCTTTGCGTGTGATATAATATGCGTTGTGAATTGAATGCGGCGTCGCCAAGCGGTAAGGCAACGGACTCTGACTCCGTCATTACCTAGGTTCGAATCCTAGCGCCGCAGCCAAAAACAAAAGGACACCAATCGGTGTCCTTTTTGTTTTTGGCCGCAGAACTGCGGCTTCGAACGCAGTTGTTGCACCGTAGGCGCAACAATGGGTTCGCACTCGCCACGCAGGCGTGTCGAGTTTACTCGT
>JAZQYE010000039.1:0-5232 GCA_045633385.1 Eubacteriales bacterium
CCCTTTCTTTTGTTTTTATTGCAAGATATTCTTTCTCCCGCTATTCCTAACAATAGCTCCCGCAAGCGTTTTGGTACCACCACCCAAAACGCTCACCGATAGTAGTTTGATCTGCGGAGGTGAAAGTGCGCTGAGCGTTAATTGATCCGTATCGCGCCCCTTCAGAATGCCGTGTACGGCATTCTTGCTCGAAGAAATGGTGTGCCATTTCTTCGGTGGCTCACGGAGTGAGCCCGAAGGGGCGCTTCTTGCGATTGTGCACATTCTTTCTTTACAATTTGCAAAACGAACGTCGAACGAATAAAAGTGCGGCGTGAATTGTAGGGACCGGCGTAGCGGAGCGGCGCGAGCGCACAAGAGGACGGAAGTGCGAATAAATAAACAATCATGCGCTTTTTCCCTGCCAAATGCAAAACAACTCTCTGAGCGCGCGGGGTCTCGGCGGTGCCCACGCGCTCGCGTGAGCAAGAGCGAGCGGAGGCGAGCGCCGATGGTTCTGTGCTTTGAAGAAAAAACTTTTTGCCCCAAAACAAAAGAACGGGAGCTGCACACTCCCGTTTAGTCATACTTATCAATGCGTTAAAAGTTTTTGAAGGGGTGAGGGGGAACTTTTTTCAAAAAGTTCCCCCTCAAAAAACCTCTCACTATCTATGAATTTTAACCAGCTTATCGATGTTTTCTGCGAGTGCGGCGACGAGGGCGTCGACGTCCTCGGTGGTGTTGTAGTGGCTGAAGCTGATGCGCAGGGCACACTCGGTTTCGGCTTCGGAGGCACCGAAGGCGAGGAGGGCTCGGCTGAGCTTTTTGGAGTGCGTGGAGCAGGCAGAGCCGCCCGAAACGCAGATGCCGCACTCGGAAAGTGCGTGGAGCATAGTTTCGCTCTTGATGTCGGGGAGCGAGAAATTGAGAATGTGAGGTGCGCGAGCACCGGCAGGGATATGCATTTTGAGGGGCAGGGCAGAGAGCCTCTCTTGCGCGTAGTCGCGCAGATGCTGCAGGTGGGGCAGATGTGTGCTCAAATTCGCATAGCCGTACTTTGCCGCCGCTCCGAAAGCTGCAATGCCCATGACGTTTTCAGTTCCCGAGCGGAAGCCGCCCTCCTGACCGCCGCCGAGCAGGGTGGGAACGAAATCACGGCGCTTGAGTGCATCGGGTGAGACGTAAAGCGCTCCCACACCCTTGGGGGCATGGATCTTGTGCGCGCTGACGGTGACCAAGTCTGCACGTAAGGTGACAGGGGAAAGACGGCACTTAAGATACGCCTGCACCGCATCGGTGTGCGTTACGATATCGGTGTTCTTGGCTTTTGCCAAGGCAAAGGCGCGGGCAAGATCGTACATTGCACCCGTTTCGTTGTTGACCGCCATGATCGAGACCAAAAACGTGCGGTCGTTCAGCGCGGCTTGATAAGCTTCAAAGTCCAATACACCGCCGCGCGTGGGAATGCGAACGACGTCAAAGCCGTCCTTTTCCAATGCCTGCATCGCGCTTTCTACACCCGGATGTTCGGAGTCGGTGGTGATGATACGGCCGCCGCGACGGCGTTCCTTTGCGTAAGCTGTTCCCAATATAGCAAGGTTGTCGGCTTCGCTGCCGCAGGAGGTAAAGATGAGCTGACCCGGACGGAGCATTCCCTTTACGCCAAGCGTCAAAGCGATCTCGCGGCGTGCGTCCTCCACCAGCTTGCGAGCCGCCTGCCCCATGGGGTGCAGAGAGGAGGGGTTGCCGTAGCATTCGATCGCTTCGGTCAGCTTTTCCCGTGCCGCGTCGCAAAGCGCGGTGGTTGCACTGTTGTCAAGATAGATCTGTTTCATAGTGCCTCAAATTAACGGAAGGTGAAGGCGTTGATGATCGCATCGACGTCTGCACGGTTTGCTTCAAAGTTTTCGGGGAGCGCGGTGTAGGTCAGATTGTAGATCATGCCCTTGTAACCAACGATCACCTGCAGGTATTGATAGGTTACGGCGCCAACGGCGTACTTGTATTCGTAAATGAGCGCATCGCCGCCGCCAAGCGTTCCCGTTTTTTCGGAGATGCGCTCGTAGCTGCCCGTCGATTTCATCAAGTCCTCGCTCTGCTTAAAGTAATCGATTATGCTGATGCCATCGGCAGAGGGAATGTAGGGAATGACGCTGACCGAGGAGCCGTCCTTGGCACGAGCCGCAAACACCTTTTCGGTCGTGTTGATCGTCCATTCGGTGGGTACGTAAAAGAGGTATGCAACGTCTGTGTTGGAGGCGAGCTTCATTCCCGTGGGAGCGGTTTGCTCACCCGCAATGTCCTTTACGGGGTCAACGGGGAGGTGCGCCTCGGCAAAATAAAACTCCTTGATCATTTTTTGCACGTCGGGCAAGCACATCTCGTACAGCTCCTCCTCGGCGGTGTAGGAGAGGACGTAAAAGCAACCGTTCTTTTCGGCAATGACGTACAAAAAGTGGAGCTTTTCGCCCGATACATTGGCGGAGCAATGCATTTGACGTGCATTTGCATCGCCGAGGAGCGTGGCAACGCAATCCTCGTCGTGAACGGTGATGGCACCCGATACCAGCATGGAGAGCTGCGGGAGCAGAGCGTTATCGTAATAGTATTGAAGGCGAGAGAAGTCCTCGGTGGTAGCCGCCGCAGTCATTTGCGCCTCCAGATCAGCGTCGATGGCGTATTCCGCTACGCTAACGGTGGATTGGCGAAGCTGGTTGTAATAGCCGCCCGATACGTTGGGCTGCAGGTTTACGCTCCACGTGGTGGGAATGTAAAAGCGGTACTTTGCGCCGTAGGCAGTAGCGATCTGCATACCGTCGGGAACGTCCGACGTGGAGGAACACGCCGTAATGCAAAGCAGAGTGCCCAATGCAAGCAAAAGAGCGAGTGCGCGTAAAAGGGTCTTGTTTTTCATGTCGATCTCCGTTCCGCCGCCGTGTGGCGGCAAAAAATAGCGGTGCGTTTTGCATCCCTTGCGGGCATACAAAATCATTATAACATTTTTTTAGCGCGATATCTTCAATATTCTGTTAATTTTTATTTCAAAACCGAATTTTGCAAAAAAATGAAAAAAAACGAACTTTTTTGAAAAAGGGACTTGCAAAACGGTGAGAGTTGTGCTATAATATTCGCGTTGTTAAAAACAAATATGCTAAATGAAGTGCACAGGAAAAGGCAATCGCCGCCGAAGGAGTAACACTCTCAGGTGCCGCAAGGTAAAGACTGTGTACCGATAGCACTCCGGAGAAGTCCAACATTGGATACCGAAGGTGAGAGCCGACAGGCGAATCTCTCAGGTAAAAGGACGGAGCAAACAAACCGTTGGTGGATCATACCGCCCTTTTTCGGTTCGTTTTATTTCCCCGGAGTCAAACGCTGCGTTTGGCTCTTTTTGTTTTTTCAAAAGAAGGAGGAAATTAAAAAATGGACAAGTTTATTCAAACAGTCACAGAGGTTAACGCCTTTATCAACAACATCGTATGGGGCTGGCCCGTCATTATCCTGATTTTGGGTACGGGCTTGCTGCTTAGCATTCGTACCCGCTTTTTGCAGGTGCGCAAGTTTGGCAATTCCTGGGCTACCACCATTATCCCTACGGTCAAATCCATCGGCAAAAAGAAAGAAAAGAAGCCGGGAGAGAAGACCGTATCGCAATTTGAAGCCTTTTCTGCCGCTATTTCCGGTACGGTTGGAACGGGTAACATCATCGGCGTTGTTGCCGCAATTTTGACCGGTGGTCCCGGTGCAGTGTTCTGGATGTGGGTATCCGCATTCTTCGGTATGGTAACCAACTACTCCGAAAACGTGCTTGGTCTGTACTTCCGTAAGCGCGATAAGGATGGCGAGTTTTCGGGCGGTGCATTTTATTACATCGAAAAGGGTCTTGGTTGGAAGTGGCTTGGCTACGTAGCTGCCGCATTTTGTATGTTTGCCGCAATCGGTATGAGCGGTGTACAAACCAATAAAATTTCCGGCACGCTTTCCGGCTCTTTGGATCAGGCCTTCGATTTTGACAATCTGTTTTTGGTTAAGCTGATTATCGGTATTATCGTTGCAATTTTTGCAGGAGCCATTATTTTGGGTGGCATTAAGCGTATCGGTAAGGTTGCATCCATGCTCGTTCCCTTTATGTCCCTGTTGTTTATCACCATGGCTATCATTACTTTGTGCATTCATGCAAACAAGATCGGCGGCGCGTTTGGTATGATCTTCGGCAACGCATTCAACTTTAAGGCTGCCGGCGGCGGTATCTTTGGTTACGCATTTGCACAAACCATTAAAAAAGGTATGGCACGCGGCGTATTCTCCAACGAGGCAGGTCTTGGCTCCTCTGTTGTAGCACACTCCGCCTCCGAGACGCGTGAGCCCGTAAAGCAGGGCTTGTGGGGCGTGTTTGAGGTCTTCTTTGATACCTTTATCATTTGTACTTGCACGGCTCTTATGATGCTGACCACGGTAGACGTTAACCTGCTGACCGGTGCCGAGGGTGATACCGCTACCGCGCTTGCCATGTTTACGCAAAACTTTGGTACGTTTGGTACCGTTGTATTCTCTGTTATCATGCCTCTGTTTGCGTTTACCACCATTATGGCATGGTCCTACTATGGCGAAAAGGCAACCGCGTTCTGCTTCCAATGGCTGGGAGAGAAGGGACAAAAGATCTCTGTGGTTGCATTCAAGGTGCTGTACGTGGTGCTGATCGTGGCTTCTGCAGTCATCGAGAGTGATCTGCTTTGGAACATTTCCGATACTGCAAACGGCTTGATGGCAATTCCCAACTTGATTGCGCTGATTGCAATGAACGGTTTGATTTGGAAGATCACCAAGAACTACTACGACCGCAAGAAGGGTATTGACGTAAAGCCCATGCTTTCGGCTTATCCCGAGCTGAACGACGAGTTTGAGCAGGATCTGAAGGCAGATTCCACCAATCAGGAGATCAGATAATTTACGCAATCATTCACGCAATATCAAAAAGCTTCCGCACTGCACACGTGAGCGCGGAAGCTTTTTTGTTCGAGTAAGCCGCCGGTTAAGGGGCATTATGGACATACGTAAGCGATTATTGGGCAGAGAGATACTTGCCGATTGCCGCCAGATGACGCAGAGCCTCGGGCATGAGAGCGTCGGTAAAGCGGTCGTAATAATTGCCGCCAATTTCAAAGTTGACGGTTCCCGTATAGCCGATCTCCTTCATCGCCGCGGCGATATCCTCCCAATCCATGGCTCCCGCATAGGTAAAGGGCGCGGTGT
>JAZQYE010000040.1:0-8205 GCA_045633385.1 Eubacteriales bacterium
GGCAGGGCGTGTGCAGGTCGCTCCCATCGTCTCGCGCGTGTGCTCTCCCAACGATGCGCCCACGGTTTACGATCAGCTTTGCGACGACCCCGCATTCCCCATGGGAACGGTATTTGATTGGAGGAACGTCAAATGAAAAAGCTAAAAGTCGGACAGATCGGTATCGGGCACAACCACGGAGAGCCGAAGCTGCTTGCCGTGCGCAAATTTCCCGAGCTGTTTGAGGTGATCGGCTACGCCGAGGAAAACGAGCGTTGGGTAGAAAAGCGCGGCAATAACAAGGGATACGAGGGACTTCCGCGCCTGAGCGTTGCGGAGGTGATTGAAAGATCCGACGCGGTGTTGATCGAGTGTGATGTGTGGGACCTGACCAAGTATGCGCGCATGTGCGTGGATGCGGGCAAGCACATTCATATGGATAAGCCCGCAAGCGGCACGTTGGAGGAATACAAGTACGTATTGGATACCGCAAAGGCAAAAGGGCTTGTGGTTCAGCTTGGCTACATGTACCGATACAATCCGGCGGTACTGAAATGCTTTGAGCATCTGAAAAACGGTGACCTTGGCGAGATCTATTCCATCAATGCGGAGATGAGCACCTATCATCCCGTCCACTATAAAAAATGGCTGACCAACTTTGGCGGCGGCATCATGTATATTCTGGGTAGCCACCTTGTTGACCTGATCGTTTACATGCTGGGAGAGCCGAAGCGCGTGGTTCCGTTTATCAAGCGCACGGGGCTTGACGGTGTGGATTTTGAGGATAACAACCTCGCAGTGCTCGAATACGATAAGGCACTCGCGCGCATCTTCGTTTCCTCGGTGGAGGTCAACGGATTTGGAAGACGCCAGCTCGTTGTGTCGGGAAGTAAAGGTACGGTGGATATCTGCCCGCTGGAAAGCCCCATGATCATGTCCTATGCGGATACGGCAATGGGCGGTGGCACCTACGAGAGCGTCAAGGAAACGGTCAAATTCGCTCTTGACACCTCAGATTGCCGCTACGATCAAATGATGCAGGATTTTTACGCATACACGCAAGGAACAAAGAAAAATCCGTTCACCTACGAGCACGATTATCTGGTGCAAAAGGTGCTTTCCGAAATCATAGGAGGAGTTCGCTTCAATGGCAACGATATTGATTAAAAACGGCAGAGTATGGGATGGCGAGCGTTTGCTGAAGGCAGACGTGCTGACCCGTGACGAGCACGTTTGCAGGATCGAGCCGCACATCACAGATCCTGCCGATATCGTGTACGACGCTACGGGAAAGCTCGTGTCCGCAGGACTTGTGGACGTGCACGTGCATATGCGCGGTATTTCCTGCGATGCGTTCGGTGTTTCGGCAGAGTTGAGCTGTATTCCGTTTGGGGTTACTGCGGCGGCGGACGCCTCGGGTGACGAGGGCGATCTCGCTCTCTTGGACTCGTTTTTGGTCAAGAGCGCCGTGTTCGTCACCGCGCCCATTCGAAACAACCGCTTTGTGTCCGAGGGGCTGGAGGCGGCGCTTGCAAGATACGGCGCACGCACGGTTGGACTCAAGGTCTATTTTGATGCAAGCTCCGGCGAGGTGCGCGACGTCACGCCCCTGCAGGATATTTGCCGCTATGCACGCGTGCACGGCTTGCGCGTGATGGTGCATTGCGCGTCGTCTCCTGCCAAAATGGCGGAGATCCTGCAAACGCTCGGAACTGGCGATATTCTCACACACGCCTTTCACGGTGGCGCAAACAATGCCGCCGAGGATGATTTTGCAAGCATGAAGGCGGCACAGGCACGCGGTGTGGTGATCGATGCCGGTATGGCAGGGCACGTGCACACCGATTTCGGCGTGTTTTCAAAGGCGATCCAATGCGGCGTGATCCCCGACCTCATCGGCTCGGATATCACCAAGCGCAGTGCTTATACCCGCGGCGGCAGATACGGCTTGACGGCGTGCATGCGCATTGCCGAGGAGCTTGGTATGCGTGAGGAGGACGTGCTTTTGGCTGTGACCTCCAAGCCTGCACGCGTGCTTGGCAAGATAGGGCAGTGGGGCAGACTTTTTGTGGGCGGTATTGCCGATATCGCCGTGCTGGCAGAGGCTGACGATCCGCTTGATATGACCGATTGCAGTGGTAATCGCTTTGTCAGCGCACGCGGCAAGCGTTGCGTGTTGACGGTCTGCAACGGGCAGATCGTGTATCAGGATTAAAGCCAAAGGAGGATTGACATGAAAAACGTATTGGTTCTCGGTGCAACGGGCGCAATGGGGCGTTATCTCGTTCCCGAGCTGCTCTCTCTCGGATACACCGTAACGGGCGTATCGCTTGATGCAAGCGCACCGAGCTATGAAAATTACACTTATTTGCAGGGGGACGCCTTTGACAAGGATTTTTTGCGCTCTCTGCTTGCCAAAGGATTTGACGGCATCGTCAATTTTATGTGCTACGGGGAGCATTCCTTCTCCGAGTACGTCGATCTGTTTTTGCAAAGCACCAAGCATTATATCTTTTTGTCGTCTTGCCGCGTGTACGACGACTTGGAGGTGCCCGTCAAAGAGACCTCGCCGCGCCTGCTTGATTCCTCCGCGGACGAGGTACTCAAGGCGTCCAACGATTATTGCATTCACAAGGCACGGGACGAGGATCTGCTCACATCCACCGCTTATGACAATTGGACGGTCGTTCGTCCTGCTACCACCTTTTCCACCATGCGCCTGCAGCTTGTGACGCTGGAGTTTGCAAACAGCGTGGCGCGTGCGCTCATGGGCAAAAAGGTGATCCTGCCCCTGCAAGCAAAGGATAAGCCTGCCACGCTGTGCTGGGGCGGTGACGTTGCCAAAATGATTGCGCGCATTCTGTTTCAAGATGCGGCAAAGCGCGAGACCTACAACGTCTGCTCGGCAGAATCGAGAACGTGGGAGGAGATTGCGGCGTATTATCACGATCTCGTGGGCTTGGAGGCGGTATGGGTCGATAAAGAGGATTACCTCAAAATTCTCAGCCCCGAGGAAAAGATCCACGTGCGTTGGCAGCTCGAATATGCGCGACTGTTCCGCCGTGTGACCGATAACAGCAAGATGCTCGCCCTGACAGGCTTGAAGCAAGAGGATTTTCTTTCGATGTACGAGGGGCTGAAGCTGGAGATCGGCAATATCCCTGCAGATTACGTACCGCAGGATACCGAGGTCGGCTTGCGCATGGACGAATATCTCAAAGAACACAAGCAATAAGGAGACAAAACGATGAAAGCAATGTTGGTCAATGAAAATAGAGATCTGGTATGGAGCGACGTACCGGATCCCACGGTCGCATCGGACGAGGTTCTGGTGCGCATTTGCGCGGCGGCACTTAACCGTGCAGACCTTTTGCAACGGCAGGGCAAGTACCCCTCGCCCCCGGGGTGCCCCGAATGGATGGGCTTGGAGATCGCGGGCGTGATCGTTGCAATGGGCGCAGACGTAGAAAAATTGAGCGAGTGGCGGCTTGGAGACCGTGTGTGCGCGCTGTTGGGCGGAGGCGGATACGCCGAGTACGTATCGGTCAAGTACGATATGCTCATGCCTATTCCCAAGGGGCTTAGCATGGAGGAGGCGGCGGCACTTCCCGAGGCGTACGCCACCTCGTACCTCAATCTTTTTATCGAGGGACACTTGGAGGCTGGGCAAACGGCGTTTATCCCCGCAGGAGCCAGCGGACTTGCCAGTGTGGCGATCCCCATGGCAAAGGCTTTCGGCGCACGCGTTATCACCTCGGTGCTCTCGGATGAGATCGCCGAAAAGATTCGTCCGCTCGGCGCGGATCTCGTCATCAACTCCACCGCACAGGACGTAGCGGAGATCCTTTGTGCCGAGGAGCAAAGCGGTCACCCCGTCAACGTATCGATGGATTGCCTTTCGGGCGAGACGCTCGGTAAGAGTCTGCCGTATATGGCGCGCGGCGGATATTGGATCGTGATATCCACGCTTGCGGGGATTGAGACAAACGTTCAGCTCCGTCCGCTTTTGACCAAGGGATTGCATCTGGTGGGGAGTATGCTACGCAACCGCACGCCCGCGTTTAAGGCAGAGCTGCTCTCAGCCCTCGTGCAAAACGTGTGGCCCAAGATCGAGGACGGGAGCATCAAGCCCTCTATTTACCGCATTCTCCCCATCGAGCAGGCGGCACAGGCGCACGCCATTTTGGAGCGGAGCGAGAACGTAGGAAAGGTCGTTTTGCGTGTTTGGAATGAAGAAGCATAAAACGCTGTTGGCGGCGCTTTTCGTTATGCTGCTGTGGGGCAGTCTCTTTCCCATGGTCAAGCTCGGCTACGCCGCGTACGATATTGTCGGTACTGCCGATATTTTGCTGTTTGCAGGCATTCGCTTTGCCGTTTGCGGTGCGGTGATCTGCGCGTTTTCCTACGCAAAGGACAAGGACTCCTACCGCCCCGTCAAATCGGTGTGGCTTCCCGTGCTTTTGTCGGGCACGTTTGCTATCATCCTGCATTACAGCTTTTCGTATCTGGGGCTACTTTGGACAGAGAGCTCCAAGACCGCCATTTTAAAGCAGGTCGGTTCACTGTTTTACATTAGCTTTTCCTTTTTGTTTTTCAAGACCGAGCGACCGAGCGTAAAAAAGCTGATCGCGGCGGCAATGGGCTTTGGTGGCATCGTTCTCATCAACGCAAACGGCGGCGGTATTCGCTTTCAGATCGGTGACGTGCTGATTCTGGCGGCGTCCTTTTGCATGGTCATTTCCGACGTCATCGGCAAAAAGACCTTTGCGCATATCTCGCCCATTACGGCAACGGGAATCTCCCAGCTCTTTGGCGGCGTGGTACTGCTTGGCGTAGGGCTTGCAACGGGCGGTCGCCTGCAATTCGATTTGGCGCACGCTTACGTGCTCCTTTACATCTGCGCGGCATCGGTTGTCAGCTATTGCTTGTGGTACACGGTGGTCAAAACGGGAGAGCTCTCCAAGCTCTTTATCATCAAGTTTGCCGAGCCCGTGTTTGCAAGCTTGTTTGGCGCACTTATCTTTCGGGAGAACATTCTGCGCTGGCAATATCTCGTTGCCTTTGCGCTCATCAGCACGGGCATTTGCGTGGCGTCTTTGACAAGACCGAAAAAAGAAGAAACTGTATAACAACGTAAAAATACAAAAAAGAAAACCGAGCGGACGAACGCATTTTGCATTCGTCTCGCTCGGTTTTTGTAAGTGTGTCAGATCTTTTTTCTGCAACCGTCGATCTGAATATTTTGTCCTGTAACGTAACTTGCCTTGTCAGAAACGAGAAAGCAGATCAAATTGGCGTTTTCGCGATCGGTTCCCGTTCTGCCAAGATGGGAGAGCTCGTTTGGCTCGGAATAATCCATGTCGTCCCTTTCTGCCGGCGATACCGTTCCGGGAGAGACGGCATTGACAAGAATCCCTTTGCCCGCCATTTCCTTTGCCAGCGCTTGCGTCATGGCGATCACAGCTGCTTTGGATGCGGAGTAATGAGACATTCGGGCGTTGCCGTAAACGCCTGCCACCGATGCCACGTTCAAAATTTTACCATAGCCTTGCTCGATCATGCCGGGGAGCACGGCTTGCGTGGTATAAAACGTACCCATGACGTTGACGTCAAAGATCCGCTTGACCTCCTCGGTGGGCAGATCGATAAAATCATAAAAGCTACGCCAAATGGCGGCGTTGTTGATCAGAATATCGATCTTTCCGACCCGTGTCAGCGCATCGGCTACCACGTCCTTTACAAGAGCTTCGTTGCTGATGTCGCAACGGTAGATATACACCTGCTCGGTCAAGGGCTTCAGCTCTTGCTTGACCGTTTCCAGCTTTTCAAAATTGACGTCCAGCAGGATCAGCGTCGCGCCGTCCTCGGCAAGTTGTAGGGCTACGGCTTTTCCGATTCCCGTCGATGCGCCGGTGATCAGCGCAACCTTGTTTGTAAATTCCATTTTTATGCCTCCTTGCTTTTTCTCCATTATACACCAAATCACAAGGGAGGTACATTGCTCAAATGATACTTTGCTTAACCAAAACGATACAAATAAACGTAAACAGATGCTTTTTTTTGAAAAAATATTGACAGTAATGATGCTGTGCGGTATAATGGAGCTATCATAACGGAAAGGAGGATTTTTGTGGATCGATTTGTCATTACGGAATTTGAATCCTTGTTGATCGCGCAAGATCCCAAGGGGCGGAGAAAAGAATTTTTGGATCGCCGATCTGCCTGCTTTATTCTGACAACAAAGGGGCGTATCCGTTTTTTCTATGCGGGTGGCTCTTTGATTGCCGAAGCAGGGCGACCGATCTTTTTGCCGCGCGGACTGAATTATATCAACGAATGCATCGAGAGTGCCGAAAGCTACGTTTTCAATTTTCAAACCTTGGATGCATACCAAGAGCCCATGTCGCTGGTACCTGTGTCGGCATCCCTTGCCCGTGCATATTATGAGCAGATCAATTCCAAGGCACTCGTTCCGTCCTTCAACAATACGCTTGGTGTGCTGGAGAGCTTATACGGACTTGCCGAGCAATTGTTTGGTACGGCTGTTGCCGATACGCAGATAGATTCACCGGTGGCGCATGCACTCTGTTATATGCGGAGCAGTTACGCGCAGATCGGGCTTACCATCGGGGATATTGCGCGCGAATGTTGCATCAGCGAGGTGTATTTGCGAAAATTGTTCGTCAAGGAGCTGCATACAACGCCGTTTCGAAAATTGACGGAGATCCGCATGGAAAAGGCGAGAGTGCTGGTAAATGAAAAACGCCCCTTGACAGAAATTGCCGCAAGTGTGGGATACGCCGATATTTTTCAATTCAGCCGCGCTTACAAACGCTATTTTGGTTATTCGCCTTCCAAGGAATAAAAAATGAAAATCGCCGTAACAAAACGACGTCACCCTTTTCAAAAAGGCAACGTCGTTTTGTTATTTTTGTATTTGCTTGTGTCTTGCCGTTACCACGCAAGCTCGCAAACGGCAATGGCGGTGCGCTTGTGTGTGTAGGAGACGTAGATCTTGTTATCGCAACAGATCACGGCAGGGTAGGAGTATTCGCCTGCCTCGGTTTCAAGGCGCAGGGCTTCCTCAAAGGTCGTACCGTTGTCGCTTGAAGTAAATACCGAGAGTGGCGTGCGTGCGCCCCAATCGGCGTCAACGGGATTGCAGACCAGCACCAGTGTGCCGGTTGCACTCATCACGCAATCTAATCCGCTGTTGTTGTTGGGCATGGACGTGGGGTATGCTTGGCACCAGGTCTTGCCAAAATCGGCAGAGTCGCTGCGGTAGATCTTTCCGCCGTTACTGCGCATCAGCGCGTGGATATGTCCCGGCTTAGATTCCCAAAGCGAGGGTTGAATCAGCTTGACACGCTCGTCGGATGGAATGCGAACCTTGTTCCACTCTCCATTCTCGTCGCAAATATCCACAAACGGCAGCCAAGCGTCCACCTCGGTAGATCCGGGTGCAAGGATGGTTCCGTTTGACGCGTAGATGGGCTTGTTCTTGACGGGGCCTCTGCCGCCGGAGGTGTCGCCCGCAATCAGCTCGCGAGGCTCTTGTGCGCACAGGTCGGCATCAAAGGTGACCAGCATGGTCTTCCATTCGGCAATGGTCTCACCGACCTTGTAAAACAGACACACCGTGCCGTCCTTTTTTTGGAACAAAACGGGATTCCAATGCGCAACCAAACGATCGCACGGAATGCGTTTTGGTTCATTCCAACTGCCGTTTTTGCACACCGTGTACCAAATTCCAACGTCAGGATCTTTTTCGCACGTTCCCGCAAACCATGCACAAACCATTGAGCCGTCGGTCGTTTTAACGATCGTGGATGCGTGGCAGGAGGGAACGGCGGGCGTTCCCGTAAAGACGAATTCTTTTTTGATCCGTTTCATGTCAGCTCCTTTAAGATCTTCATGGTGTCGTTGCAGCCGTTTGCAAACAGCTCGGAGAGGCGCACGTATTCCCGATAGAGCGTTGCGTAAGCCTCGGAGTTTTTGGGATCGGGGCGGTAGGAGCGTGCGCTGATCTGCTTGAGGGTGTTTGCGGCTTGTGTCAGCGTTTGAAAACCGTTTTCGTTGACTGCGCCCAACAGCGCACTGCCGTAGGCACACGCCTGCGACGTGCCAGAGAGATAGATCTCGCGGCCGAGGACGTCGGCGTAGATCTGCATCAGCAATTCGTCCTTTTCGGCAATGCCACCCGCGGCGTAGATCTTGTTGACGGTA
>JAZQYE010000041.1:0-4560 GCA_045633385.1 Eubacteriales bacterium
TGCGCAGGGGAGTCTGCGATCGAGAGTAGCTCGTCACGCACTTCCGCATCGCTCACGTTTTTCAGCCAACGCTCAAATTCACACATGGCATTCTCCGATCAGGTATTGCAAAAGCTCCTCAAAGTCTGCCGTTGCAAGCCCGATGTAGGTATCTGCCGTGCCGTAATACACGTACAGCGTACCGTCCTTTACCACCGTACCCGTGGGGAAGACGCATCCCTCGAAAATGCCGCAGGTCTCGTAATCAAATTCGGGCTCCATCAAAAAGTTCTTGGTGCGTGCAATGATCTTTCTCGGATCGTCAAGATCCATCAGCACGGCACCCACGCGGTAAATGCCCTTGTCGTCCACGCCGTGGTAGAGCATAAACCAGCCGTAAGGTGTTTTGATGGGAGGCGTGCCGCCGCCAATGCGTTGCGTTTCCCACCATTCCTTGCCCGTCATCAAGAGCTCGGGCTTGCCGTATTCGATCAGATCGTCGCCAAACGAGATCCAGATCGAGGGCATCTTGACCCCCGCATCCTTAAATTTGGGGCGCGAGATCATCACGTACTTGCCGCCAACCTGCTCGGGGAAGAGGTAAACGTCGCGGTCGTCCACCGTTGCCTCGGTAATGCGACCAAACTTTTTATACACCTTAAAATCCTTGGTTGCGGCAAGGTAGGTCACGGTAATATTGGTCTTTGCAAATGCGGGGAGCACCTCGCCGCTGACGTCGGTCTCGTCCATATAGGTGTGCGCGTTGGTCAGCCAATATCTGCCCGGCGCGTAAGCTCTTGCGGCGTAGGTCATGTAGTAGAGGTCGCCCATGCGGATCAAACGGGGATCCTCCACACAGCCGCCCTCGGGCTCGTCGTGTGCGCCCTCAAACGCAGGCAGATCGCTCTTGCGCTCAAAATGAATGCCGTCGCGGCTGGTCGCAAGACCAAGACGGATCTGATGGCGTACGTCGTTTCCTGCGGCGCGATAGAGCATTACAAACTCCTCGTTTTGCTCGTCGTAGATCACAGCAGGGTTCAAAACGCATTTTTCCTCCCACTCATTTGCGGGGTTGGGCTTTAAAATCGGGTTGCCTTCGTATTTTTTTAGCTTCATGGCACTTGCTTCTCCTTTTTGTGCAATGGTTTTTGATCAGTATCATTGTAACATCTGTTTTTCTCTTTTTCAATACCGAAACAGCACATTTCTATATCCGTTTTTCTCATTTTTTTAAAAGAATGCATTGACAAACCAAAAAACGGAATGTATAATATTCTCAACGATGCAAAAAAGGAGCGCAAAGATATGCTGAATATCCCGTTTCACGATAGCGGCACGCTGAAGTATTTTGACTCCGAGCAAGCCTTTCACTATACGTATTCGATCAACAACTTCGATTATCCCACCATGCACAGCCACGAGGATTATTGGGAGTTTTGCGTTTTGACCGAGGGAACGATGAAAAACTGTATGGACGACGGCAGAGTTGAGATCTATCACGCCAAGACCCTCTCGTTTATGACCACGCGCGACCGTCACGCCTACGTCAGAACGTCCGAAAAGCTTCGTTATATCAATATTCCCGTGCGCGAGTCACAGCTTTTGCGTATGCTCGAGGTCATCTCTCCCAATCTTTGCGAGCGCCTTTTGCAGGGCGCGCGATGCTTTTCCATCTCGGATGCGCTGATCGCAGAGGTCGAATATCTCATCTACCGTTGCAACCTGCTCGGAGAGGAGCAGATCGATCAAAAAAACGGACTTTTGTGCTCTGCGGTCTTACTGCTTTTGCAGGAGCTCAACCGCATTCACCTGAACGTAGATGAGGCGCTGACGCCGTTTATGAAAAAGCTGATTCCGCTGACCGAAAAAAAGGAGTTTTTGCGTTACACGGTGGCGGACCTGCAAAGGGCGTTGAATTATTCCTCGGCGCACCTGAACCGCTTGTTTGCCACGCATTTTCAAGTAACGCCGCGCGAGTATTTGCAAAAGCATAAATTCCGCTACGCCCGCAACCTGTTGCAAAGCACGGATATGGGCATGCAGGAGATCGCAGAGGAGATCGGCTACTCCAATCTTTCTCATTTTTTCAGCAACTTTAAAAAGTACTACGGGATAACGCCCGGCGAATGCCGCAAAGGGCATGAGTACACCACCGCGGCGTCAATCTGAGCATTTGCGCAACAGCCACGCAAACAAAAAGGTCAGCGCGTCAGCCACGGGCTGTACCAGGCACAGCCCCCACAAACCAAAGCGCGCAGGCAAAAGAAAGATCAGCGGCAAAAAGAAGATGCCTTGCCGTGCACCTGCCAACAGCGAACCGAGAAAGGCTCTGCCCACCGCCTGCAAATAGAGAATGGTGCAGGTCACAAGCCCGTGCGTAAACAGTACCACGCTTTGCGCGCGCAGGGCAAGCGAGCCAATGCGTACCACCTCGGCTTCGTTCCGAAACAGCGCAATGATCTGCGGCGATAAAAGAAACAGCACGACCGACGCTACCAGCATGGAGAGCGTTGCAAGCCGCTTGGCAAATCGGTAAGCCAAACGCACCCGATCCTCGTTTCCCGCCCCGTGATTGTAGCCCACCACGGGCATCATGCCTTGCCCGATCCCAAGGCAAATGCTGAAAACGAGCAAAAAGATGCGCGCCACAAGCGAGAGAGAAAGCACCGCACCGTCGCCGTAAGGAGCCGCCGCATGATTGAGCAAAACGGTTGCCAAGCCCGAAAGTCCCTGCCGCAAAAGAGAGGGAAGACCCGCTACGAAAATGTGACCGATCAACAGCATAGAGCCGAGGTCAAGATCGGAAAACGGTCGCAAACGGCTTTTTCGGAGCAGATACGCCGAGAGCAGAACGAGACTGCTGACCACCTGACTGATCAGCGTGGCGATCGAAGCACCTGCCACGCCAAGCCCCCACCGCGTGATCAAAATGGGGTCAAGCACAATATTGCAGGCACTGCCAAGCGCCAATCCTACCATAGAATAAACGGCTTTGCCCTCGGCGCGCAACAGTTGGCTGAGCACAAACGTGGCGCACATGGCGGGGGCAGACCACAAAAGCGGCGTGAGATAGTCCCGTGCAAGAGTAAGCACGTTTTGCGGCGCACCCAAAAGCGTGAGGAGCTCGGTGCGAAAGCGCGATCCGAAAAACAAGACCCCACAGCCAAACAGCAGGGAGTAGATCAACGCGGCAAAGGCAAGGCTTGAGGCTCGGCGGTACTCCTTTTTTCCCAAGGCGCGCGAAAGCAGACTCCCCGCACCCATGCCGAGCGTATAGCCGATCGCCTGCATCAATACGTGCAAGGGGAACACCACGCCGATCGCCGCACCCGCATCGGTTCCCAAGGAGGAGACGAAAAAAGAGTCCGCCAACGAATACGCGGCAATCACCAAAAGACCAACCGTGTTCGGTAGCGATTGCTTGATGATGGTCTTGTATAAATTTCCGCTTGTCATTTCGCGGTGGAGCGCTTCGCTTTTTGTCATTTTCAAACCTCGCTTTTCTCAAAAAACTACGTGTAGTATGCCACTTTTGGGCGCACTTCATGTTTTTTTTATAAATTTTGCAGGGAAATGAAAAAAACACTTGATTTTTATAAGATTTTGGTATATAATGTTAGAGTATGATTTGATTTCAAATTCAGGAGGTTTATTATGTTAGTTTCGGCAAAAGAAATGCTGACCCGCGCAAAGGCAGGTCACTATGCGGTAGGTCAGTTCAATATCAACAATCTGGAGTGGACCAAGGCAGTTCTCCAAACTGCTCAGGAGCTCAACTCTCCCGTTATTCTCGGCGTATCCGAGGGTGCAGGAAAGTATATGTGCGGCTTTAAGACCGTTGCAGATATGGTAAAGGCTATGATCGATGAGCTCAAGATCACCGTTCCCGTAGCACTCCATCTCGACCACGGCTCTTACGAGGGCTGCTACAAGTGCATTGAGGCAGGCTTCTCCTCCATCATGTTCGACGGCTCTCACTATCCCATCGAGGAGAACGTTGCAAAAACAACGGAGCTCGTAAAGGTATGTGAAGAGAAGGGTCTGTCCCTTGAGGCAGAGGTTGGTTCTATCGGCGGCGAGGAAGACGGCGTTGTTGGTATGGGCGAGTGCGCAGATCCCAACGAGTGCAAGATGATCGCTGATCTCGGCGTTACCATGCTGGCAGCAGGTATCGGTAACATTCACGGTAAGTACCCCGAAAATTGGCAGGGTCTCTCCTTCGAGACGCTCGCAGCCGTTTCCGACAAGGTCGGCGCAATGCCCCTGGTTCTGCACGGCGGTACGGGTATCCCCGAGGATATGATCAAGAGAGCAATTTCTCTGGGCGTTTCCAAGATCAACGTTAACACCGAGTGCCAGCTCGCATTCGCTGCAGCAACAAGAGAGTACGTTGAGGCAGGCAAGGATCTTCAGGGCAAGGGCTTCGACCCCAGAAAGCTCCTCGCTCCCGGCGTAGAAGCTATCCGCGCTACCGTTAAGGAAAAGATGGAACTCTTCGGCTCGGTCAACCGCGCCTGATTGTAACAAGACAGGGGCTGTCGCGTCGTTACGACCGTGGCAGCCCTTTTACTATAAGAACGG
>JAZQYE010000042.1:0-4783 GCA_045633385.1 Eubacteriales bacterium
GCGACTTGTCAAGTGTTTCTTTCATTTTGGGAAATAATTTACAAACGGAACGGATAAAATAGCACAGACGAGTGAAAAAAGAGGAGGGGAGCGCAATGAAACAGATCTCGTGGGAGCGATTGGCGGCAATTCTCGTATGCGTGGTGTTGGGTGGAGCCTTGCTTTATTACGGCGCACGATATGCGTTGGCATTGCTGTCTCCGTTTTTGGTGTCGTGGCTCGTCTCTTTGCCGATTCGTCCGCTTGTGGAGCGGTTTTCGCAAAGACTGCATTGTCCGCGCGGTGTGTGCGCCGCCGTACTGTTGTTGACGGTGTTTGGACTTGGTGCGTGGGGCGTGATTGCCGCAACGCTTCGCCTGACGGCAGAGCTTGGCGGCTTGGTGGAGCGGTTGCTTTCCGACGGGGGCGCTTTTGACGCCATGGAGTCTGTGATGGTGTGGATGGAGTCGCTGGGGGAACGCTTTGGCTTTTGGCAGGGGGGCGAGGCAATCCGCGAGCAATTTTATCAAGCTGCAGTCGGCATGATCGGAGATCTGCTCTCCTACATTGCATCGGGGCTTCCTGCGTTCGTTGCCTCACTTTTTTCGGCTTTTCCGCACGTGCTTCTTTTTTTAACGGTCAGCATCATTGCAGGCTTTTACTTTTGTGTGGACGGGACGTGTATCTCACACGCGGTGGGGGCAATTTTGCCAAACGGCATCAAGCAACGCATTCCCGTATGGAAGGGCGTTTGGAACGATCTGTTGCGTAAATACGTCAAGGCATACGGCTTGCTTTTGCTTATGACCTTTTTGCTCTTGCTTGTCGGCTTTCTGACGCTGGGGGTAGAATACGCCTTTTTGCTTGCATTGCTGATCGCCGCGGTCGATCTGCTCCCCGTGCTTGGCGTGGGAACGGTGATGATCCCGTGGAGCATCGTACTGCTGTTGCAAAAAAATTTTTATCAAGGATTTGGACTGTTGATCCTGTATCTTGTGAACACGCTCGTGCGGCAGATCGCAGAGCCGAGGCTGATCGGCAAAAGCTTGGGACTACACCCACTCCTTGCGCTGTTTGCCACCTACGTCGGCTTTTTCTTCTTCGGCTTGCCGGGCATGATTCTGGCACCGCCCGTAGCGATGCTGGTCAAACGGGTGTTTTTCGGGAGCGGAGAGGGGGAAGTGCAGAAAAAGCGTTGAATATGCATTGACAAGGAGTGGAAATTGTGTTATAATGGGGGTGCCGACTTCATGGAAGGACAGCTTGGAAGAAGTATGGAAACCCGAAAAGTCAAATGCGAAGAGAATTTTGACTTTTCCATTGCACGATGCAACGAGGTATAAACCAAATGCAAAACAAAAGATGGGTAGCGGCATTGCTCCTCTCAAGCTTATTGCTGGGAGGCTGTGTGCCAACGCAAAAGGATCACGGTACGACAAACGGTGACGATACGACGGTGGAGACGCCTGCAGGCAACGTCAACGAAGATGAGGCTTACATGGAGCTTGAGGTCCGCCCCTGCATGGGACTGAGCCGCAAAACCTTTGGCTTGGAGGATTCTCTTTACGCCATTCGTCTCAATATTTCCTCGGCGTGGGAGATGAAGGGTGCCGGGATGGGAGAGTACGATCTGTATTACGAGGATACGCGGATCGGAAAGATTGAAAACGGGGAAGCAAGCGATGCTTTCGATTGGGCGGTGCTTGCCACCGAACAGCGCGCGCTTGCAGGTATGAAAGTAGAGCAGCATTTGGAAAAAAGCGGAACGGGTGAGAGCTTACGATTCCGCTACCGCTACCGCTTTGCCTACATGGAAAGCGGCGAGGAGCGCGTGTTGAGCGTGACAGTTGCATATACCGAATTAGATGATTTTTCCCGTCAGGCGCTCATGACAAAGACAATGCTTTTAAACGTTTATACCGACCCGATGTACGATACGCTTGCCGAGCTGCGAGGCGAGTCTTTGCTGCTCCTTGGAAACAGCTTTATCGGCTCCTCGCAGATTGGTTCGATCTTAAACGACATGATGCAGCAAAACGGCAAAAGCTGCAATGCAACCGCTATTTCGCGCGGCTATGCACGCGTCAGCACCTACACGAGTGACGCTTCCATGATGAATCGCATTCGCAATGGGGAATGGGGCGCGGTATTCATTTGCGGTTTTTATGACGACGAGACCAAGTGCCTGGGGCTGCTGAAGGATGCTTGCGACGCCTCGGGAACCAAGCTGATCATCTTTCCTGCGCACAACGAAAACAGCGGTGTGATTGAAAAGAACCGCAACACCTATCCCACGCTCCCGTGCCTGAATTGGAAGAGTGAGATCGAAGCCCTGATCGCCGAGGGGCGCAGTCAATGGGATTTTTGCGTGGACGATCAGCATTTGCACAGCACGCCCTTGGCAGGCTACGTTGGAGCTATGATGATCTATCGCTCCATTTACGGTCAAATGCCCACCGCACGGATGTATTCCATCGATCAGGCGGCATACGACGACGTGCTCGGCTCGTACATGGATGATCCCTCCATGCAGCTGATGGAGACCAAGCGTATCATTCCCGTTGGATAAAAAATGACCTCCCGAGCACAAATCGCTCTCGGGAGGTTGCTTTTTATTCGGCTTCTTCCTCTGCTGTAAGGGTGACCGATGCGGCGTATTGGAACATCTTTTCCTCCAATTCCGGATAATCTGCACTTTCGCAAACGAATTGGATCATCCAATAGGCGGAGGGTCCCTTGTAAATGGCGGTCAGGTGGGTATATGTGATCTGCGAGGAGTCGCTGGTTCTTTCGTACACAAAATACGTAACGCCATCCTTGGTCTGCAGTTCCAGATCCTCACGGTTATTGGTCTTTAACACCAGCGCTCCGTAATCCTCTAAGGTCGCGTCGGCGGGCAGAGCCTCCTCGTCAAAGCCAGAGATCATTTGCGCCAGGGCAAATACGACGATCTGATTGGATTCGTAAATAGCGGTGTAATTATCGCCGCCGTTGACCTCGTAAAAGTAATCACTGAGCGTGATGCTCATCTCTCCCACGCTAAACTCCTTTTCCTGCTCGATAAATTGGCAGGAGCAAAGCAGGGTGGCAACCACTAAAAGGCAGGCGAGTGCGCTATAAAATCGCTTCATGTCGGTATCTCCTTTGAACTTGATGCATTCATTATAACACATCAAAGGGGCTCGATTGTTAAAAATGCGTGAACATTGCCGATGAAACCTCGCAAAGCCAAAGTTTCTGCACGAAATCTTCGTGAAAAACGAGTCAATCTCTTGACAGAATGAAAAAAAGGTGGTACAATATAGAGGATAGTTACAACAGAGGAGAATGGTTATGAACAATTCTGAAAAAACAATGGACAAAATCGTCGCTCTTTGCAAAACACGCGGCTTTATCTTCCCCGGCTCTGAGATCTACGGCGGCTTGGCAAACTCTTGGGATTACGGCCCCTTGGGCGTTGAGTTCAAAAACAACGTCAAGCGTGCTTGGTGGAAAAAGTTCGTGCAGGAGAGCAAGTATAACGTAGGTCTTGACAGCGCGATCATCATGAATCCGCAGGCATGGGTTGCATCCGGTCACGTTGGCGGATTTTCCGACCCGTTGATGGATTGCAAGCAGTGCAAAATGCGTCACCGCGCCGACAAGCTGATTGAGGATTACGCATTCCAAAACGGTTTGAACGATAACCCCGCGGCTTGGAGCTTTGAGGAAATGGCGGCATACATCAAGGAAAAGAACATTGCTTGCCCGCAGTGCGGCGGCCATGATTTTGCCGACATCAAAAAGTTCAACTTGATGTTCAAGACCTTTATCGGTGTTACCGAGGATAACTCCAGCACCGTATATCTGCGTCCCGAAACGGCACAGGGTATTTTTGTCAACTTCCCCGCGGCACAGCGTACCACGCGCAAAAAGCTGCCCTTTGGTATTGCGCAAATCGGTAAATCCTTCCGCAACGAGATCACGCCCGGTAACTTCGTATTCCGTACCCGTGAGTTCGAGCAAATGGAGCTGGAGTTCTTCTGCAAGCCCGGCACCGATCTCGAATGGTTCGCTTATTGGAAGAACTACTGCCATCAGTTCCTTTTGAACCTTGGTATGAAGGACGAGAACCTCCGTCTGCGCGATCACGATCCGGACGAGCTCTGCTTCTACTCCAAGGCAACCACCGACTTCGAGTTCCTCTTCCCGTTTGGATGGGGCGAGCTTTGGGGTGTTGCCGACCGTACCGATTACGACCTCGGTCAGCACCAGACCCACAGCGGCAAGGATATGACCTATTTCGATCAAGAGACGGGCGAGCACTACATTCCTTACGTCATCGAGCCCTCCTTGGGCGCTGACCGCGTAGCACTTGCGTTCCTGGTTGATGCATACGACGAGGAAGTGATCGATGCTGAAAAGAATGACGTGCGTACGGTTTTGCATTTGCATCCCGCGCTGGCACCCTTCAAGGCTGCCGTTTTGCCGCTTTCCAAAAAGCTGGGTGACAAGGCAACCGAGATTTACGAGGAGCTTTCCAAGTACTTTATGGTCGATTACGACGAGACCGGCTCGATCGGTAAGCGTTACCGCCGTCAGGACGAGATCGGTACCCCCTTGTGCATCACAGTGGACTTTGAGACCGTTGGCGACGGCGAAAAGGCTGCCGACAACTGCGTCACCGTCCGCGACCGCGACACCATGGAGCAGGTCCGTATCCCCATCAGCGAACTGAAGGATTACATCGCTGCAAAATGTGAATTTTAATTCGGATCTCCGTCCTGAATAAGCAATTGACCGCCCTCCGTTTTGGAGGGCGGTT
>JAZQYE010000043.1:0-23856 GCA_045633385.1 Eubacteriales bacterium
CCTGCTGTTATGCAGGTGCACCGCCGTTGTTTCTTTGGAATTATTTCGCCTCTTCAAGCTCCTTTTGCGGGAGGTTGCGAACGGGGGAGTGCCCCGTATGCTTGCGGAAGGTGCGGTAAAAGCTGGAGTAATCTCGAAAGCCGAGGCGCAATGCAACCGCCGTGGCGTTTTCGCCGCTGTTGAGCATTTGTTGCGCCAACGCGATGCGCTTGGTGTTGTAGTAGGTGAACAGCGATGCTCCCGTTTGCTGATGAAAAATGCGGCACAGGTGATACTTGCTGACAAAAAATTCGTGCGCGATCGCGTCCAACGAAAGCTCCTCGGTCAAATGATCGTTAATGTATTCAATGATGCGCAAAACGGTGTTGCTCTCCTTTGAGACGATCTTTTTTGCCGTGCGCAGGGTCAGGAGCAAAAAGATCTGCGCAGTGGCGGCTTGTATAAAGGCTTGTGCCTCGGGCGTTGCTTTTTTGTCCTCTCCCATGAGCTGTTGGAGCGCGCCAAGCGTTTGGTAAGCTGTGTGAATGGGGTCGTTTAAGCCCTCCATAGGGAAGTAGCATTCTCCGCTGGTTTGCAACAGGGGATGCGTGCGCAAGGACTCCGGCAAAACGCTCTCTTCAAAATTGATCACGGTTCGCACGTAGCTTTGCCCGATCTTGGGGCAAACGTAGTGATATTCGTACGGGCGCATCAAAAGCAGCATGTGGGGGTGCAAGGGGTATTCCACACCCTCTACAATGTATTTTCCTTCTCCCTGCCAAATGTATATCAGCTCGTAGTTGCTGTGGCAATGGCGCTCAAATTTTTCGGTACGCGAGTTATCAAATTCGGAGTGAGATGCGTAAATTCCGGGGCAAGTCAGTCGAAAGCGGTATGACATATTCTCAAATCCCTCCTTTTGTTCTTATTATAACACAAGATAGCAATATTTGCAATGTTTTTTGCAAAAAAAGTGATAGACATTTGCATATAAAATTGTTATAATAAAAGTATAGTGAGAAAATATTGCAAAATGGGAAAAAAGTACCCTTTTTTGCGGTGTCCTGCGTGCTATCAATGCTTGCATTTCATGCGGGAGCGGTTTTCTTGCAAATCGGCAATATTGCCAAAACAGAAAGGAAGCAATATTCTATGAAACTTGGCGCACAGCTTTATTCTCTGCGTACCTTTACGCAAAATCCCGACGATCTTCGCAACGCGATCATCAAATGCAAGGAAATGGGATATCAAAACGTTCAATTCTCCGGCGTTGCCGCAATGGGTGCCGACGTTTGGGCACAGATCTCCAAAGAGACCGGCATGGAGATCGTATGCACGCACAGTGCATGGGATCGTATCATCAACGATACTGACGCTCTGATTGCAGAGCACAAGATCTTCGGCTGCTCGGTCATCGGTCTTGGCGGAATGCCCGGCGAGTACCGCGGCTCTCGTGCGGCTCTTGAAAAGTTCTTTGAGATCATGGAGGAGCCCGTTAAGAAGATGGAGGCCGCAGGTATGCATTTTGCTTATCACAACCATGATTTTGAGTTCCAAGCGTTCTCGGACGAAGAGGGTTGTGCGTATGATACCATCGTTGAGGAAAAGAAGAACTGGTTCTTGATCTTGGATACCGGTTGGGTACAGGTTGCAGGCAGAAATGCGGCTGAATACATCGAAAAGATCGGCGGCGAGAGATTGCAGTGCATCCACTTCAAGGAGTTCCAAAGCACCGATCGCACCAGCATCTGCGCTTGCGGCGAGGGCTTTTCCGATTTCCCCGCAATTATTGCGGCTTGCGAAAAGGTTGGCGTCAAGAACGCATTGGTCGAGCAGGATAATGCTCCCTCCAAGGAAGATCCCTTCAACGAAATGGAAAGAAGTGCAAAGTTCCTGCTCCCCTTGATCGCAAAGGAGTAAGCAGTATGAAATTCGGAGTATGCTTTTCCGCGCAGGAAGCGTTGGAAATTGAAATGTACGATGCCGATTATCTGGAATTGAGCGCGTGGAGCGTCAATACTTTGACCGACGAGGAGTTTGCCCAATTGAAGGGCAGGGTAGAGCGCGGCGAGATCCGCACCTACAGTTGTAACGGCTTGGTCGATCCCGATTGCCGACTGACGGGCGAGAACGTTGACTTTGACGCGATCAGCGCGTATTGCGAAAGAGCCTTTGGTCGCCTTGCTCAGCTTGGTGTTACCATGCTGGTGTTTGGCTCGTCCAAGGCAAAAAACGTCCCCGAAGGCTTCCCCTTTGAAAAGGCGTGGGAGCAGCTCAAGCGTGTTGGCGAGATCTTTTCGGAGTGTGCCGCCAAAAACGGGCAAATGATTGCAATCGAGCCGCTTTCTTACGGCGAGGTCAACATCATCAACACCCTTGGTGATGCCGCGCAGTACAGCAAGCTCGTACAAAAGGACAATTTCAAGATCCTTGCGGATTTTTATCACTTTGATCACAACCAAGAGGATTTTGCAACTCTTGATACCTACCGCGACCTGTTGGCGCATATGCATATCGCTACTGCCGTAACGAGACGTATGCCGCAAAACGAGGAGGATTGGGCGTTCTTCAAAAAGTGCATTTCCGCGCTCAAAAAGGTCGGTTACAAGGGCAACCTCAGTTTTGAGGGCAAGCGTAACGAAAACAACGAGGGCGTCAAAGAAATGATCGCGCGTATGCGCAAGATCTACGCCGAGGCGTAACGAAACAGAAAAAAGAAATACAGATACAAAAACGAAAGGAATCAAAACCATGGCAAAATTTATTATTTCCGCATTTGCAGATGAAGCAGGTGAAAGCCTGGAGGCGCAGATCGCCGCATTGAAGAGAAACGGCTTGACCTGCATCGAGCCCCGTAACATGAACGGTGGCCCCGTATTGAGAAAGACCGATGAGGAATTGGCAGAGATCCGCCGTCAGCTCGACGAGGCAGGCATCAGCGTTCCTTCCTTTGGCTCTCCCATCGGTAAGTATCAGATCGCAGACGACTTTGAGCCTCACCTCAAGGATTTCCGCCGCGCGCTGGAGGTCTGCAAGGCTCTGGGTACCAAGCGTATGCGTATGTTCAGCTTCTACGTGCCGCAGGATAAGCTCGCTGAAAACCGCGAGGAGGTTATGAGAAGATTGCGCATCATGCTGGACGAGGCAAAGGAAGCAGGCATTACCCTGTGCCACGAGAACGAGGGTAAGATCTACGGTGAGTGCCCCGAGGGTGTTGAGGATCTGTTGAAGACTCTGCCCGATCTGAAGGGTATCTTCGATCCCGCAAACTTCGTTCACGCACAGCACGATGCAGTAAAGGGTCTGGAGGTCACCATTCCTTCTCTCGAGTATATGCACGTTAAGGATTGCCTGTATGAGGGTAGCGTTATCGTTCCCGCAGGTGCCGGCGAGGGTCACGTAAAAGAGGCTCTGCAAAAGATCGACGCTATGTTCGACGGTGAGATCGTTCTGACCGTTGAGCCCCACCTGTTCGTTTCCGACTCCTACAAGAAGTTCGACGGCAAGGAGCTCAAGCACAAGTTCGTATTCGAGACCTCCGATGCAGCGTTTGACTATGCAGTTAACGCACTCAAGGGTCTGTTGGCAGAGATCGGTCATCCCGTAGAAAACGGCAGAGGCTGATCTTAAAAAACAAGACGAAATTCGATATCAACCGTTAAAATAACGAAAGTGAGATTTTGAAAATGGAAAAAGTAAGATTTGGTATTATCGGTGTCGGTAACATGGGTTCCGGCCACTCCAAGAACCTGCTTGCAGGTAAGGTAGAAAACGGTGTTCTGGCAGCAGTTTGCGATCTGAAGGATAGCAAGCTTGAGGCAATCAAGGCTCTTGAGGGCGCTGAGAACGTTGCAACCTTCCACGACTACAAGGAAATGCTCAACAGCGGTCTGATCGACGTTGTTATCGTTGCAGTTCCTCACTACTTCCACCCCCCGATGGTTATCGATGCACTCAACGCAGGCATCAACGTCATCAGCGAAAAGCCCGCAGGCGTTTACACCAAGCAGGTTAAGGAGATGAACGAAGTAGCGGCAAAGTCCGATAAGCTCTTTGGTATGATGTTCAACCAGAGAACCAACTGCCTGTACCGCAAGATGCGTGAGATGGTACAAAACGGCGAGGTTGGTGAGATCAAGCGCGTAAACTGGATCATTACCGACTGGTACCGCACCCAGGACTACTACGATTCCGGCGATTGGCGTGCAACCTGGAAGGGTGAAGGCGGCGGCGTTCTGTTCAATCAGTGCCCCCACCAGCTCGACCTGCTCCAATGGACTGTTGGCATGATGCCCGTTAAGATGCGCGCGTTCTGCCACTTCGGCAAATGGCACGACATCGAGGTTGAGGACGACGTAACCGCTTACATGGAGTTCCCCAACGGCGCAACCGGCGTATTCGTAACCACCACCGCAGATGCTCCCGGTACCAACCGTTTTGAGATCACCGGTACCAAGGGCCGCTTGGTTTGCGAGGGCGGCAAGCTCATCTTCGACAAGCTCGAGGTTGACGAGCGTGAGCACTGCAAGACCGCAAAGGGCTTTGCAGCTCCCAAGTGCGAGCGCGGCATCGAGGTTGAGACCGACGGTAAGAACGATCAGCACGTTGGCATTATGAACAACTTTGCAAATGCTGTTCTGGGTCTTGAGCCTCAGTTCGTTCAGGGTGTTGAGGGTATCAACGGCGTTCAGCTCATGGACTCCATGATGCTTTCCACTTGGTTGGATAAGGAAGTTGCACTGCCGATCGATGACGAGCTCTACCTTGCAGAGTTGAACAAGAGAATCGCTACCGGCCGCACCAAGGAGAGCGTTGGCGACGTCGTTTTGAACACCGAGGGAACTTACGGTTCCAAGTAATAGCCAACCACCGAAAAAGGGTATTTACCCAAATAAAGAAAGGCAATCGCTATGGGAACTCTTAGAGTTGCTGTGATCGGTTGCGGAGCTATCTCCGGCAACCATATCAACGGCATCCTTGCCGCAGGGCAAACGCTTTGCGCTTTGTGTGACGTTCTTCCCGAGCGTGCACAGCAAAGCATTGAAAAATACAAATTGGAGAACGTTGCGGTCTATACCGATTACGTAGAAATGCTGGATCGGGAAAAGCCCGACTCCGTACACATCTGCACGCCCCATTATCTCCACGCACCTATGTGCGTGGAGGCGCTGGGACGTAATATCAACGTTCTTTGCGAAAAGCCGCTTTCCATCAACATGGATCAGCTTCACGCTGTACTCAAGGCAGAAAAGGAAAGTAAGGCACAGCTTGGCGTATGCCAGCAAAACCGCTTTGAGCCCAATATGCTCTGGCTGATGGAATTTATCAAGGAGCACGGCGTAAAGTCGGGTCTTGGTATCGTCAGCTGGGAGAGAAACGAGGCTTATTACCGCTCCGGTGCTTGGAGAGGCACTATTCTCGAGGAGGGCGGCGGAGTTATGATCAATCAGGCATTGCACACGCTGGATCTGTTACAGCATCTGTGCGGTATGCCCACGCACGTCACCTCGCACGTGGATAACGACTTCCACAAGAATTACACCGAGGTAGAAGATACCGCCGTGGCGCACTTTGAGCGCGAGGACGGTGTGCGTTATCAGTTCTATGCAACCACCGCCGCAACCGCAGATCTGCCTGTACAGCTGCAGTTTGTTACCAAAGACGGTATGCGCGTGATCGCAGGCAACGATTTTGTCGTGGTAAACGGCAAACAGGTCGCTATTGAGGATAACCGCAAGGCTTCCAACATGGTTGGTAAAGCCGTTTGGGGAACGGGTCACGCCGTTCTCATCGAGGACTTTTACCGTTGTGTGCAGTCGGGCGAGGCATTCCGCATTCCCGGCACCGAGGGTGCAAAGGTCATTCAATTGATCCTTTCCATGTATCACTCGCATGGAAACCGCATCAAGACCATGTGCTGATGCGATATCCGAACTGAAAGGAATCACAAACATGAAAGAATTTTTTGGAGACGGACTTCTGCTGAACACTCCTGCGGCAGAGGCTCTGTATCAAACGGTCAAGGATCTGCCTATCGTTGATTACCACTGCCACCTCAATGAAAACGAGCTGCGCAACAATCACCGTTTTGCAAACCTCGGTGAGCTTTGGCTTGCCGCCGACCACTATAAATGGAGAGCGATGCGTCTTTGCGGTGTAGAAGAAAAATACATCACGGGAGATGCAAGCTTTTACGAAAAGTATCTCAAATACGCCGAGATCTTCCCGCTTTTGTGCGGCGGTCCTTTGTACTATTGGACGCAGCTTGAATTGAAGCTGCTGTTCGGTATTCAGGAGTCCCTGTGCGCCAAGAACGCAGAGCACATCTGGAACGTTGCAAACGAGGCACTCAAGACCTTGGATGCAGGTGAGATCCTGCGCCGCTTTAAGGTCGAGTACGTTGCTACCACCGACGATCCCGCATCCGCTTTGGCGGCACACGGCATTTGCGGCAACACCAACGTACGCCCCACCTTCCGTCCCGACTTCGTATTGAATATGGACGAGGCGGCTATTGCAAGACTTGAGGGCGCGGTTGACAAAAAGATCACCACGCTGGCAGAGGTCAAGGCGGCCTTGGAGGAAAGACTCAATTACTTTATCTCCAAGGGCTGTAAGATCGCTGACCACGGCATGGACTTTTTGCCCCTTGCCGATCCCGGTGAGGCACGTGCCGCAGAGTTGTTTGCAAAGAGAGGCGTGCTGACCTTTGAAGAAAAGCAAGAGGTCTTCTCTCACCTGATGTACTTTATGGCTGCTCTGTACGCAAAGAACGGTATGGTCATGCAGTTGCACTTTGCAACCTTCCGTAACGTCAACAGCGCAATGTTTGCTACCTGCGG
This sequence comes from Eubacteriales bacterium, assembly GCA_045633385.1. Taxonomy (GTDB): domain Bacteria; phylum Bacillota; class Clostridia; order Oscillospirales; family CAG-272; genus UMGS1865. Next base: position 6,822 of record JAZQYE010000043.1, read on the forward strand.
ACGTGACGCCGGCTTTGATATCATGCGCGGCAACGTAGATACTGACCGACTCATCACCTTCTTTGATACCTTGGCACAGCAAAACGCTCTGCCCAAGACCGTGCTGTACTCGCTCAATCCCGCTTGCGTTCCTTCCTTGGCAACGCTCTCCGGTGCGTTCCCCGGTGTTCGCATTGGTGCGGCTTGGTGGTTCAGCGATACGGTAGAGGGCATTCGCCGTCAGCTCGAAACGGTTGCAGAGTACGCGGTGCTCGGTACCAACCTCGGTATGCTGACCGACAGCCGCTCTTTGGCAAGCTACGTTCGCTTTGATTTCTTCCGCCGTATTCTTGCCGACTTTGTCGGCGGCTACGTAGAGCGCGGAGAGTATGATCTGGAGAGCGCAAAACAGCTGATGTACGGCGTATGCTACGGCAACGTAAAGGCATTTTTGAACCTGTAAATCAATCAGATAAGAACTAATAAAGAAGCAAAAAGAAAGGACGAAACGCTATGAAAATGACATTTCGTTGGTACGGAGAAAAGGATAGCATTCCGCTTTCCTATATCCGTCAGATTCCGGGTATGACCGGCGTTGTAACTGCTGTTTACGACGTGCCCGTAGGTGAGGTTTGGGAGCTTGATAAGATCCTGCGCCTCAAGTCGCTTTGCGACGAAAAGGGTCTTGAGATGGAGGTTATCGAGAGTGTTCCCGTACATGAGGACATCAAGCTCGGCCTGCCTACCCGTGACCGTTACATTGCAAATTATGCAACCACCATTCGCAACCTGGGCAAAGCAGGCGTTAAGTGCATCTGCTACAACTTTATGCCCGTATTCGATTGGCTCCGCACCAATCTGCACACCGAGGCAGAGGATGGCTCCAACTCTCTCTCCTACAATCATGAGGAGCTGATGAGCCTGGATCCTCACAACCTGCACCTGCCCGGCTGGGATGAGAGTTACACCTCCGAGCAGCTCAACTCCTTGTTGGATTCTTACAGCGGCATGAGCCACGAAAAGCTGTTTGAAAATCTGGTTTACTTCCTCAACGGCATTATGCCCGCTTGTGACGAGACCGGTATCAATATGGCGATCCATCCGGACGACCCGCCGTGGGATATGTTCGGTCTGCCCCGTATCATCACGGGCATGGATAGCTACAACAAGCTGTTCACCGCAGTTCCCAACAAGCACAACGGCATCACGCTTTGCACCGGTTCTTTGGGCGCAGGACGTGACAACAACATGGTAAAGATGGCGTACGATCTTGCTCCTCGCTCTTACTTCGTACACCTGCGTCAGATCACCCACTCGGGCGACCTCGACTTCTGCGAGAGCGGACACCTGACCTGCACCGGTAGCCTTGATATGTACGGCATTGTAAAGGCATTGGTTGAGGCAGGCTTTGACGGCTACGTACGTCCCGACCACGGACGTAACATTTGGGGTGAGGACGGAAAGCCCGGCTACGGCTTGTACGATCGCGCACTGGGTGCTACCTACCTATACGGCTTGTTTGAGGCTGTAGAAAAGGGCTTGCAGAAATAAGCCCAAATTAACGAAAGGATTTTTAAAGATATGAAATTACCTTATCAAATCGATCTGTCCGACAAGGTCGTTGTCGTTACCGGTGCGGGCGGAGTTCTGATGAGTGAGTTTGCACGTGCACTTGCTGCTTGCGGTGCAAAGGTTGCACTCCTTGATATCAACGAAAAGGCTGCGCAGGAGGTTGCCGAGTCCATTGGCGAAAACGCCATTGCAATTGGTACCAACTGCTTGGAGAAGGCAAGCATTCTTGCGGCTCGTGACATCATTCACGAAAAGTTCGGCAAGGTCAACTTCCTGATCAACGGTGCGGGCGGAAACAACCCCCGTGCAACCAGTGACAACGAGTACATGACTCCCGATCTGGAGGGTGCTAAGACCTTCTTCGATCTGGAGGAGAGCGGCTTGAAGTTCGTATTCGATCTCAATATCACCTCTGCATTCCTCGTAACGCAGGCGTTTGCAGCAGATATGGTTAAGACCGGCGGTAACATCATCAACATTTCTTCGATGAATGCATTCCGTCCTCTGACCAAGATCCCCGCATACAGTGCGGCAAAGGCAGGTATCTCCAACTTTACCCAATGGTTGGCAGTTCACTTTGCACCCTGCGGCATTCGTGTCAATGCAATCGCTCCCGGCTTCTTTGTGACCCACCAGAACAGAGGCATGCTCTTCAATGCAGACGGTACTCCCACTGCACGTACGGGTAAGATCCTTGGCGGTACTCCTCAAAAGAAGTTTGGTGAGGTCTCCGACCTGCTCGGCACGCTTTTGTGGCTTGCAAGCGACGAAGCAAGTGGCTTTGTAACCGGTGTTATCGTTCCCGTTGACGGCGGTTTCAGCGCATACAGCGGCGTTTAATATTTGAACGTTTTGTGGGGAAGGCTTCCCCAAAAGAACCTTCCCCCGCATTTTTTTGACACAAACGGCCTGAGTCAACCGACTCAGCCCGTTTTGATATGACAGCGTATTATTGCTGTTTTTCGTATTGAGAGGGGGAGACACCCGTGATCTTTTTGAACATACGGGAAAAGTAATGCAGGGAAGCAAAGCCGACTCGCTCGGCAATTTGCGTGAGCGTGAGGTCGCTCTCTCGCATCAGGCGTTGCGCTTCTTCAATGCGCAAGCGGATCAAATAATTGATAGGACCTATATGCGCCTTTTCGCGAAAGATGATCTTGAGCTTGGAAACGCTCATCAAGCACGCAGCGGCAATTTGCTCTTGCGTTAAGGAGCATGTCAGGTTTGCGCGTAAATAGTTGACGATACGTTCAAAATCCTCCTCGTGGCGGAGCGCTTTCTTGCTCAAATGCGGTTGCTCCGCGTCGGTTTTATATACGTCGATCAAAAAGAACTCGATCTGTTTTTTCAGTCCCCAAAGCCCCGAGGGGTCAACGCCGGGCTTTAACGCCATGCCGCGAATGCCGCAGTCGGGATCCCTGTTGCAAAAATATTGCACACCCTCGTCGATAATCGCGTTGAGCATCTGCCTCTGCTTTTGCGTCAGCGTAATGACGCGGTTGTAGAGCTTTGGCAAAATTTCGGAGCTTGCCGAAAAGGTGAGCACGGCGGCATCTGCGGGCAGGTGCGGCTGGCTGTGATCACGCTCGTGAAAGGAATCGGGCGCGTAAATGATCATTTGCCCCTCGCAAAAGGAGAAGGGCTTGCCATCAATCAAAACGGCGGTTTGCCCACCGGAAAGATAAATGATCTCGGGGAAGGGGTGTGCCTCTCCAATGCCGGATGACAGCCCAAGATTGGGGCGCAGGACGGTATAAATTTCGCTGACCGAAAGCGCGTCCGACAAAACGGTTCCCACGTATGGCATATTCCGTCCTCCTTTTTTGAAAAATAACCCGATCGTGCAAATTTTGTGCCGTATTTTCTAAATACAAGCGCCGTTTTTTGTGATAAAATGATTGCGCAGGGGCAACAGAGTTGCCTACATACATTATAAACAAAAAATACGAAAATGTCAAGACGTGCAAGAAATTTTTCTGCGCAGATCGTTGACAGGAAGGAAGAATGATGAAAAAATTAAAGCTTGGTTTGGTTGGTTGCGGAAAAATGATGGCAACCCACGTCATTGGTGTAAAGCAGGTTGAAAATGTTGAGATCGTTGCAGTTTGCGACATTCTGATCGAAAATGCAAAGGAGTTTGCCGCAGAGTTTGGCGAAAACCCGAAGATCTACACCAATTACCGCGATATGGTAGATGACGTAGATGCGATCATGATCGCGCTTCCTCACGACCTGCACTTTGAGTGCGGTATGTTCTTCGCACAGCACAACAAGCACATCCTGATGGAAAAGCCCTTGTGCAACACCGAGGAGGAGTGCGTTAAGCTGATTGAGGAGTGCGAAAAGCGCAACCTGAAGCTGATGTGCGCATATCCCGTTCCCTATAAGCCCGGCGTTGCAAAGCTCAAGGAGCTGATCGATTCCGGCGAGTACGGTGAGATCATTCAGTTCTCCGTTTGGACCGAGCAGTTGACCGGCTCTACCATCGGTTTTGATGATCCTCTTAACCGCCATTGGCTGCTGACCAATCGTTTGGGCGGCGGTCAGCTCTTCAGCCACGGCTGTCACTAGATCGGTCTGTTACTGTGGTTCCTCGGTGAGCCCGTAACGGGTGCGCACGTTGGCACGCGCAACGGTACTCCCTGGATGCTTCGCGAGGGCACGAGTGCCGTTATAATAAAGTTTGAAAACGGCGCGATCGGTTATCACGGTGCAACCTGGGGTGCGCGCGGCACACGCCTTGGCTACGACTACCAGATCCAAACCGAAAAGGGAATGCTGGAGTATGAGGTTGACGAGGATGAGATCCGTTTGTACAACGGCAGTGGCGAGCACGTTCCGCAGGGACACAACGAGAGCCACTCCTATTCGGTCATTTGGAAGCACAGCCGCGGTTCCGGCGAGCACGCAACCAAGCAGACCCAGCATGAGATCAAGCACTTCGTTGAGTGCATCTTTGAGGACAAGGAGCCCTTGACCAGCGGTAAGAAGGCGTTGCAGAGCTTGCGCGTGATCTGGGCGCTCTACAACGCTGAAAAGAACAACACCATGGCAGACCTGCGCGGTCTTGGATTTGGTTCGGTAAAATAATACGTTGACCGTAACGCATCGACAGGGTTACAAAAGGAGAGGCGACATGAGTTCTGCAAAAAAGAGTGAGTCGGGCGCATTTTCACCAAACGATCTTGTTATCCGCTCCCTGGGAGCAGAGGACAAGGCGATCGTAAACGAGTTTTTTGACGCCTTGGGCTTTGAATCGGCATTCTTTATCAATCACATGAACGGCAACCGTGAGCGGACGCTGGACTACTGTGCCAACGCATTTTCCAATCAACGCTTTTGGGTGGCGATGATGAATGATAAAATTGCGGGCTTGGTCTTTTTTACAGGCTGGGATACCACCATTCCCTCGCTCGGTATTGCCGTGCGTGACGATTTAAAGGGAATGCATCTTGGTAGTCGCTTGATGGACTATGGCATCGAGCAGGTGAAAAAAGCAGGGAAGGGCGGCATTCGTCTGACCACCCACTTTGCAAACCTGCGCGGTCAGGCTCTGTACGAAAAAAAGGGCTTTCGCCGCATGGGACAGCATACCAACGGTTGCGAGTTCTTTTACCTGCTTTGGTTCAGCGACGAGCAATCATAAGCTGAAAGCAGATGCGATAACAAGCCTTGCGTGGGCAACGTGAGCCGGCGTTTGAGCATTTCACTCGTGCGTAAATTACAAAAAGGGGCTGATTCTTTCGAATCAGCCCCTTTGTCCAAAAGCCGACGTAGGCTTTTTTATTTTTCGGTACGGGAAGAGACGGGGTATTGTGCCGATACCTCTTTCATGGTGTCAAGGAGTGTGCGTGCGCCGCTGATGATGCTCCACATATCGGTAGAGGCAGAAATAAAATCAACGCCTTTGCTCATCCAATGCCCAAGCTCACGGCAGTTGTCGGCACCTGTAGAAAGTCCGATCGGCTTTCCGTATGCGTGTGCCTTTTGAACGGCAAGCTCGATCAGGCGGTTGGTCTCCTTACCCTCAAGTGCGTGTCCGAGCTCACCCACCGAGCCGCTCATATCCATCGGACCAATGATAAATCCGTCAACGTACGGGATCTGCGCGATCTCATCCATTGCCTCTACGGCGGCTTTGGTCTCTACTTGCAAAAAGCGGCAGAGCTCCTTGTGTCCGTGCTCAATGTATTCGTTGACACTGTCAATGCCGTAGCGTACGGCGCGGCACGGACCAAAGCCACGAAGTCCCTCGGGGGGATAGATGCAGGTGTCAATGGCTCTTTTTGCCTCCTCCACGCTGTTGACCATGGGGACGACGATGGCATCGGGCCCTGCCTCCAATACGCGCTTGATATTGGGAATATCGTTCCACGTTACGCGCACCATGGTGGGAGTGCCCGAAGCCTTTGCGGCGATCAGATGCGACTCCATGACACGAAAATCGGTGGAGATGTGCTCCATATCGATCCAGATATAGTCAAAGCCGAGTGCCCCCACCATTTCGCAAACGCGGGAGTCAGTCAAATTGATATGCGTGCCAAACAAGCGCTTGCCGCTTGCCAATGCTTTTCGGATGGGATTGTTCATGTGGAATGCTCCTTGCTGATTTTGTGACCCTATTATACCACAATTTTTTTACTCTGTAAAGGGTGAATTTTACAAAACTGATTGCAAAATTTATGTTTTTGTGATACAATGATAAAAAGATGCTTTGGAGCGGAGCATACTGCTTGTAAAAGCACAGACTCCGTCTTGAAGACGATAGCAAAGGAGATCAACAAAAGTGGCAAAAGTTCATTTTTTGGGCACCTGCTCGGGAACCGAGCCCATGCCCGGTATGCATCATACTTCCACTCTTTTGGAGGTGGATGGAGAATTTTATTGGTTTGATGCGGGAGAGTGCTGTTCATACAACGCCTTTTTAGCAGGCGTTGACGTGCTCAAAACCAGAGCAATTTTTCTTTCGCACATGCACAGCGACCACACGGGAGGGCTTCCGGATCTCTTTTTCTGCATTCAAAAGATGATCGCACTCGGTCGCGGGCGGGTAGTTCAGGATAACACGGTGCAAATCCGCGCACCGAGAGTGGATCTCTTAAACGCCGCCAAAGCCTTGGCATCGGGTAGCCTTGAGGATCACAGCTCCCTGCGCTTTCAAACCGAGGATCGGTTGATTGAGGATGGCTTGATCTATGAAGACGAGCATATCCGAGTGACCGCGTTGCACAACACGCACCTGCGTGAGGACGGAAGCTGCGGCTGGCACGCCTACTCCTTTTTGATCGAGGTGGACGGCAAGCGTATTGTCCATTCGGGCGACGTGGGTAAGATCGAGGAGCTGGAACCCCTGATCGGAGACGGCTGTGATATGCTGATCATGGAAACGGGGCATCACAAGGTGGCGGATGTGTGCGAGTACGCAAAGGCTCACGACATTCCGCGTTTGCGCTTTACCCACCACGGCAGAGAAATTATCAATGATCGCCCTGCCATGCAGGAGCTGGTCGATTCGTACCACAGAAATTTTGTCATTGCCAACGACGGCATGACCGAAGAGATTTAAGGAGAAAAACGTATTATGATCATTCAAAGAGAGAAAAAAGAGAACGTCAAGCTGGGATATATTGGGCTTGGCAGACGCGGTATGGGCATGCTGGATCGCTGTATGTCAGAAATGGCGGACGTAGAGATCACTTGGATCTGTGATTTGGAGCAGAAAAAGATCGATGCCGCTTTGGAGATGCTGAACAAGAAAAGGGGGGCCACACCCAAATATACCACCGATTATCGGGAGGTGCTGGCAGATCCCACCGTGGATGCGATCATGATTATGACGGGATGGGATGCGCACGTGCGTATTTCGCTGGATTCGATGCGTGCAGGTAAATATACTGCCGTTGAGGTTGGCGTGGCGTACGATATTTCGGAGTGCTACGAGATGGTCGATACCTACGAAAAAACAGGCTCCCCCTTGATGATGCTGGAAAATTGCTGTTACAGCAGACGAGAAATGATGGCACTCAAAATGGTGAAGGAGGGGTTGTTTGGCGAGGTAGTACATTGCGACGGCGGCTATTTGCACTATCTCAACGAGCTGGATCTGTTCGCCACGAAAAACGGCGTGATCGACGATTCTCATTACCGCGCCTACGAGTATCAAAACCGCAATTGCGAGCAGTATCCCACGCATGAGCTGGGGCCTATCGCCAAGGTGCTTGGCATTAACCGCGGCAACCGAATGATGACGCTGAGCTCCTTTGCCTCTAAGAGCTGCGGCTTGCAAAGCTATTTAAAAGAGAGATTCCCTGAAAATGCCGCTTTGCAGAATATGAAATTCAAGCAGGGTGACGTCGTTACTACCGTCATTACCTGCGCAGGTGGTGAAACGATCCGCCTGACCTTGGATACCACGCTTCCGCGCCCCTATTACAGCCGCAACTTTACCGTGCGCGGCACCAAGGGCTGTTGCATTGAGGAGGGACATGCTGCCACCTTTTATTTAGAGGGCATGAAAGAGCCCATCTTTAACAATGAGAAGGAATTCTTTGAAAAGCACGATCATCCGCTCCACGCAGAATACGCCAAAATTGAGGCACTGGGCGGCCACGGCGGCCTCGATTGGCTGATTTGCCGTGCCTTTATCGAAAGTGTTAAGGCAGGCACCGATACACCGATCGACGCCTACGATACCGCCGCATGGATGGCAGTCGGACCGCTTTCCGAGGCATCCATTGCCAAGGGTGGAGCTCCCGTTGACGTGCCCGACTTCACGCGCGGAAAATGGTTCCGCCGCGAGCCCGTGGTTAAGGGCAAATACGCTTTGGACGAAATTTGCGAATGTCCCGAAATTGCGATCGTACCGCAAGCATAACAAACAAAGAGTGGGGCTGTGCCGTAGCACAGCCCCACTCTTTGTTTTCTGATGGGTGAGGATTATTCTGCCTCGCTGAACATATCCTTGCCGACTCCGCACAAGGGGCATTCAAAATCGTCGGGCAGATCCTCAAACTTGGTGCCGGGAGCAATTCCGTTATCGGGATCACCCAGAGCCTCGTCGTATTCCCATCCACATGCGTCACATACATACTTTTTCATCGTTGTTTTCCTCCGTTTTTTGTAATTGATTATTTTTGTTTTTTTGTTGATCACTGAATTTTTTCAAAGTCCGATGCACCGTGCTTGCAAAGCGGGCAGATAAAGTCATCGGGTAAGCTTTCACTCTCGTAAACGTATCCGCAGGTCTTGCAAACGTATCCGACCTTTCCGTCGGTTTCGGGACGGGGCTTGACGTGCTCTTGATAATAGGAGTAGGTCATGGTCTCTTTATCGGAGACGGTGCGCGCCTCGGTCACCGAGCAAATAAACATACCGTGCGTGTCAAGATCAACGTATTGCTCCACCTTCAAAGCAAGGTATGCGTTGATATAGCGGGGGAGCACCACCAAGCCGTTTCCTGCGCGCAGGGGTTCGCAATCGGCAAATTTATCGACGTTTCTGCCGCTGGTAAATCCAAAGTGTTCAAACACCGCAAAGGGGGCGTCGGTGGTCAGGCAGTTGACGTTCATTACGCCCGTTTGCTTGATCACGTGGTGAGAGTAATTCTCTTTATTGATGGTCACGGCAACGCGAGAGGGGGTATCGGTCAATTGCGTTACGGTATTGACGATCAAGCCGTTATCCTTTTTACCGTCATGCGAGGTCACCACGTACAAGCCGTAGCCGATGTGAAAGAGCGCGGAGAGATCGTTTCTGTTTTCTGCCGTATCGCGGAGTGCGAGATATTCACGGCAAAGCTCCTCGCTCAAGGCGTTCAACTGTGCGGTGCTTTCGTCATTGAGGGCAGAGAGGATTCTGACCGTGGTATCGGTATAGGAGATGTTTTTGCACTTTTCCAGCATACCGCGCATCACCTTTGCAGCCATGGGTGCCCAGCTTCCGTTTTCGATCAGCGCGACCTGACGGTTGCTGAAGTTGCGCTCGGTGAGGTGGTTGATGAACTCGCGCATAAAGGGGAAGATCTCGGCGTTGTAGGTGGTGGTTGCCAGCACCAGCTTGCTGTAGCGGAAGGCGTCCTCTACTGCCTCTGCCATATCGCATCTTGCAAGATCGTTGACCACGACCTTGGGGCAACCGTTGGTGCGCAACTTTTCGGCAAGCTGTAAAACCGCCTTTTTGGTGTTGCCGTAAACCGAGGTATAGGCAATGACAATGCCCTCCTCCTCGGGCTGATAGCTCGACCATACGTTATAAAGATTGAGATAATAGCCAAGGTTTTCCGTAAGTACGGGGCCGTGCAAGGGGCAGATGATGGCAATATCCAAGCCTGCCGCCTTTTTTAAGAGAGCCTGCACCTGTGCACCGTATTTTCCAACAATGCCGATGTAGTAGCGGCGCGCCTCGCACGCCCAATCCTCCTCTACGTCAAGCGCACCGAACTTGCCAAAGCCGTCGGCAGAGAACAGGACCTTATCGGTGCTGTCGTAGGTGACGATGACCTCGGGCCAGTGTACCATGGGGGCGGTAACAAAGGTCAGCGTATGCTTGCCGAGCGAGAGGGTGTCACCTTCGCCCACAACGATGCGGCGGTCTGCAAAATCCGTTCCAAAAAAGTTTTGCATCATGGCAAATGCCTTGGCAGAGGAAACGACGGTGGCGTTTGGATAGGTGCGCAAAAAGGTGAGAATGTTGGCAGAGTGGTCGGGCTCCATGTGCTGTACGATGAGGTAATCGGGAAGACGACCAGCAAGGGTATCGCGGATATGATCCAGCCATTCGTGCGTAAAGTTTGCATCTACGGTGTCCATAATGGCGATCTTTTCGTCTATGATCGCATAAGAGTTATAGGACATACCGTTTGGAACGACGTATTGACCCTCGAACAGATCGATCTGATGATCGTTAACGCCAATGTATTTGATATCGTTTGTTACCTTCATTGTTTTTTTACCTCGTTTGATGTAATATGATTGGTGGATCATTCCAAAATTTTTCCGTCGGTCGAAATGGTTACGACCGAGAGCGGAATGCTTTTTTTGCTGTTTTGCAGAGCACGTTTGACGGCGTGCTCCAAGCCGGAGCAACAGGGCACCTCCATGCGCAAAACGTGAATGCTTTTGATACTGTTTTGCGAGAGGATCTGTGTCAGCTTATCGGTGTAATCTACCGCGTCCAGCTTGGGGCAACCGATGAGCGTAATGCGGTTGCGCATAAACTCGGTGTGAAAATTGCCGTACGCATAGGCGGTACAGTCGGCGGCGATCAAAAGATCGGCACCGTCAAAATAAGGGGCGTTAGGGGGAACGAGTTTGATCTGACACGGCCATTGCGCCAATTGACTGCGCGTGGGACTTGTGGTGCGGCGGTGGCTGTCATAGACTTGTCGGGAGGCGTGCTTGAGCGCGTTTTCGTTGTAGGGCAGGGCAATGCGCTCCTCAAACGAAATGGCGTTTGTGGGGCAAGCGGGCAGGCAATCGCCAAGCCCGTCGCAATGATCCTCGCGTGTCAGCACTGCCTTGCCGTCCACCATTTCAATGGCACCCTCGTGGCAAGCCGCCGCACATGCGCCGCAACCGTTGCATTTATCCCGATCGATATGAATGATCTTTCTTTTCATAGGTCACCTCGGTTCATGAAAAGCATTTTCCGCTTTTGCAATCCTCGGCAACTCCGCCGCGAAAGCAAAGCTCGTTGGCACATTGGCCGTTTTCAAAAAAGTCCACGATGTTTTGTACGGTCGTTTGCGCAATGTTGGAGAGCGCCTCCTCGGTCAAAAAAGCCTGGTGAGAGGTCACGATCACGTTGGGCATGGAGATCAGACGCGCCAGCACGTCATCATCGAGAATGTGTCCCGAAAAATCTTCAAAGAAGAAGTCGGATTCTTCCTCGTACACGTCAAGACAAGCCGCACCTACCTTGCGGGATTTGATGCCTGCCAAGAGTGCCTCGGCATCCACCAGAGCACCGCGCGAGGTATTGATGAGCACCACGCCGCGCTTGCATTTTGCAAGCGACTCCTCGTTGATCAGATGGTAGGTCTCCTCGGTCAGAGGGCAATGGAGCGAGATGATGTCACTTTCGGCAAACAGCTTATCCAAAGAAACGTAGCGGATCGTGTCACCGTTGTCCAGATCCTTTGCCGGGTATTTATCGTAAGCAATGACGCGCATGCCAAAGCCGCGGCAAATATCGATGAATACGCGACCGATCTTACCCGTTCCAACCACACCAACGGTCTTTCCGTGCAGGTCAAAGCCCGTCATGCCGGCAAGGCTGAAGTTAAAATCCCGGGTGCGGATATACGCCTTGTGAATGCGGCGAATAGAGGTCAGCAGCATGGCAATGGCGTGCTCGGCAACGGCGTAAGGAGAATAAGCGGGAACGCGCAGTACGTGGATCCTTCCGTATGCGTATTTCATATCCACGTTGTTAAAGCCCGCGCAACGAAGCGCAACTACGCGCACGTTCATCTCGCACAAGCGGTCGATCACCGCGGCGTTCACGGTATCGTTGACAAACACGCAAACACCGTCGTAGCCGTGTGCCAACTCGGCGGTATCTTCGTTGAGCTTGGTCTCAAAATATTTGAATTCAATGCCTGCCATTTCGCCGTAACGATCAAAAGAAGGCTTGTCGTATGGCTTGGTATCAAAAAAAGCAAATTTCATTTCAAATTCTCCTTGATTTTGTAACATAATTATAGTATAATTATCTCATAAAATCTGTTGAATTTTCAACAAAAGGAGAAAAAGATTGAAAAAATATCTGGAAATTTTAAAAAAGTGTCCGTTATTTGATCAAATCGAGGACGAGTCGCTTTTAAAAATGCTGAATTGCCTTGGTGCCAAGGTTGCTTGCTTTGATAAAAAATATACGATTTTCTCCGAAGGGTCTCCCGCAAGATACATCGGTATCGTGCTTTCTGGCTCGGTGCAGGTCAGTTTTGTGGATTATTACGGCAACCGCAGTATTTTGTCGGTCGTCGGTGCGGGCGAGGTGTTTGGCGAGGAATTTTCCTGCGCCGAGGCAGAGAGCCTTCCCGTTACGGTGAGCGCGTGGGAGGCCAGCGAGATCATGCTGATCGATTGCACGCACATCCTGCACGTTTGCGAAAACGGATGCGGCTTTCACCAACGTCTCATCTATAATCTGATGCGTACGCTGGCACGCAAAACCATTTCTCTTCACCAAAGGGTAGAGATCACCTCGCAACGTTCCACGCGCGAAAAGCTGCTTGCATACCTCACTATTCAATCGCAAAAATGCGGAAACGCGTGCTTTGAGATACCGTTTGATCGGCAGGAGCTTGCCGACTATTTGGAGGTGGAGCGCAGTGGACTTTCGGCAGAGATCGGCAAAATGACGCGCGAGGGCTTGATCCACACCAAAAAGAATTATTTTGAATTACTTTGAGAGCGGCGACGTGCCGTGTACGACCGTAAAACACGTTGCGCGGCAAAAGTAGTTGCCGCCGAGAGGAGGAATTATATCATGACGAATATCAAAACACCAAGAGAGTTTTTTGGGCAACAGCCGGGAGACGACAGAGTGATGATCCGTTGGGATCGGTTGTGTGCATACTATCGTGAGCTTGCCGCAAGCTCCGACCGATTACTGTTGGAAGAGATGGGCAAAACGAGTGAGGGAAACGACTTTTTGATCTTGTACGTTTCCTCGCCCGAAAATTTGGCACGCTTGGAGGAGTATCGCAAGATCTCCATGACGCTTGCCGATCCGCGCGGACTTTCACAATCGGAGATCGATGCCTTGGCAGAAGAAGGCAAAGCGATCGTATTTCAAAGCTATGGCTTGCACTCCAACGAGGTGGGCGGACCACAAATGGTTCCCTTGATGCTGTACGAGCTGTTGACTGCCGAGACCGATCGTATTTGCAATATGCTAAACGAGGTCATTTTTGTGATTTCTCCCTGTAGCGAGCCTGACGGCGAGATCGTGTTTACCGATTGGTACGAGCGTTATTTCGGCACCGAATTTGAGGGTATCTGCTCTCCTTATATCCGTCACAATTGGACGGGGCACGCCAATAACCGTGATGCGTTGCGCGAATGCGTGGTAGAATCCAAATATTTGAACGATATTCTCATTCGCCGCTTTATGCCGCAGATCTTTCAGGATCATCATCACCAATGCCCCGACGAAAACCGTATGTCCATCGCACCCAAGTGCGATCCCATCTGTCCGCACATCTCGCCCATCGTCCACCGCGAAACAGCCGTTTACGGTACGCACATGGCAATGGAGCTTTCGTTGGCAGGCAGAAAGGGCATTGTGGCAGGAGATCCGTTTTTCTGCGATTTTCCCATTTCGTCCTTTTACGGCAACGCATGTCTGCATAATGTGGCAGGTATGCTGACCGAAAACGCCGACGTGCGTATTGCAACGCCGGATTACATCGACCCCGAAACGCTGAAGTTGAATAAATTCCGCGATCACATTTTGGAACCCTGTGCCATTTGTCCCGACCCGTGGGAGGGCGGCTGGTGGCATTTGCGCGACATCGTTGAGCAAATGTATCTTGCTTCTATGGCGTTGGTCGATTATGCCGCGCACAATCGCGTGCGCATTTTAAAATCTATGGCGCAAAAGGCGCTTGCACAAACCGAGCGCGGCAAAAACGGCGAGATCAAGGCATACGTTATCACACCCGAGCAAAACGATCTTTCTGCCGCGGCGCACCTGATCCAACTGATGCAAAATCAGCGCGTTGAGCTGTTCCGTCTGAAAAAGGAAACGGTGGTTGACGGATGCGTTTATCCGCAGGGAAGCATTTACGTGCCGCTTGCACAGCCCAAATACGCCGTTGTGCAGGTGATGCTGAGTGAGCAACCCTACTCGCATCAAGCGCAAAAGGAATTGGATCAAAACACGCAACGCCTGAGCGATACGGCAAATGTTTGTATGTCGCTGACCATGGGTGTCAAAACGAAAAAATTGAAGCGGGGGATCGATCAGGATCTTTTGGAAAAGCTCGATTCCGCGATCACGTGGGAGCGACCGCTTTCGGCGTGCGAGAATGCAAGCTACCGTGCGGCAAATATCCTGATGGAAAACGGAGAGCGTGTTGCAAGAGATGCCAAGGGAGATTTTGTTCCCACGTTGCAGGCGTTTGAGGGCGTGCAAAAAACGCCGATCCGCCGTGCGCGCGTAGGTCTTTTAAAGGTCTCCTTTACGGGAAACGAGGAAGAAGCCTTTACAAGAGGGCTTTTGCGCGACTATCATTTTGATTACCGCATCGTAATGGATTCCGAGATCCGCGAGCGAGGAATCCCCGATGATATTGAGGTCATGATCTTTCCTGCCGATCCGCCTGCAAAGCTCTGCTACGGTGACGAGGTCCCGGCAGGCTGTCCCGTAGAATATCAAACGGGTATCGGCATGGCGGGAAGGGAGTATTTGCGTCAATTCGTACGGCGCGGCGGACGTCTGATCACGTGGGAAAAATCCTGCGGTGTGATCAACGAGTGGCTTGGTCTTGGACTTGCAGATCGGGCGGCGAGCTTGACGGAGGCAGAGTATCTGACGAGCTCTTCCTTGCTCCATGCGAACGTTACGCGTCGCGACTCCTTTTTGGTGAGTGGAATGCCCGATCGATTTGCCGTTACGCATACCAACGGCCCCATTCTTGTGCCGCGTGATTTTGCAGGCAAGGTGGAGATCGTGGCAAAGCTTGCCAATCAAAACGTGCTGTGCAACGGCGTGATCCGCGGTGCGCAATACGTCGAGGGAACCCCCTGTGTGCTTCGTACCGAATACGGTGCGGGAGACGTTATTTTCTATACCTTTAGTCCGCAGTTCCGCAATCAGCAGGAGGGAACGTATAAGCTTTTGTTCAACGCATTGTACCGAGAGGACGAAAAAAACTGATACTTCATTCAAAAACACATAAATAAAACCAATTTATCCATTCTTTTGCGCGGCAAAGTATGGTATAATCATAATAACGTCTATGTTAAAAGGAGGATCGTTATGATCGTTAAAGATTACATTAAAGCATTTGAAAAACTTGGATTTGGTATGTTTGTTCACTTTGGACTGTACAGCGAGTATGCAAAGGGTGAATGGGCTCTTCATCAGTTAAAAGGGGAAGAGGCTGCGAATTACGAAAAATTGATCGACCAATTCAACCCCGAGCCCGAATGGGCTGCCGAGCTGGCGGCTACCGCACGTGCGGCAGGGTGTAAGTATATTACCATGACAACACGCCATCACGACGGCTTTTCGTTGTACGATACTTGTGGCCTGAACACCTATGATGCCCCCCACGGTGCAGCGGGACGCGATCTTGTGCGCGAGTTTGTAGATGCTTGCCGCGAGAACGGACTTATCCCGTTCTTTTATCACACGTTGTTGGATTGGCACGAGCCTACCTATCAAGCGGATTTCCCTAAATATCTTAAATATCTGCGCGACAGCGTAGAGATCCTTTGCACCAACTACGGCAAGATCGGTGGTATTTGGTTTGACGGTATGTGGAATCGCCCCAACGACAATTGGGAGGAGGATGCGCTCTATTCCATGATCCGTTCGCATCAGCCCGATGCAATGATCATCAACAACACGGGGCTTGGTGCACGCGGAGCACTTGGTCACATCGAGCTGGATTCCGTCACCTTTGAACGCGGCAGACCGGGTGTGATCAATTTGGAGGACGCTCCCAAGTACGTGGCAAGCGAAATGTGCCAGATCTTTGCAGAGCATTGGGGTTATGCAAAACGCGATTTCAAGTTCAAGTCCTTGACGGAGATCATCAACGACTATTGCGTATGCCGTCGCTACGGCTCTAATTTCCTTTTGAACGTAGGTCCTATGGGTAACGGTAAGCTCCGCCCCTTGGATCGGGCAATGCTCCTGACGCTGGGTGAGTGGGTCGAAATCCATCAGGAAGCGCTGTACCTGCCGCGCCCTGTGGGTATCACGGTAGCGGAAAAGGAAAAGGATTTCATCCTGCGCGGTGAGGGCTGCTACTATCTGTTTGTGCATGACATTCCGCACGGCGGAAGTGCCAACGTGGTGGAGCGTTTTGAAATGCCGGACTTTACCGACAAATTCCGCATGAGCGAGCAGATCAAATCGGTGCGTTGGCTGGATTCCGGCGAGGCGTTGGATTTCAAGCAAGATGGCGACGAGGTTACGGTTTGCTTTGAGTCGCAAAAGTACGGCGAGAACTTGGTCATCAAGGTGGCAAAAATCGAAGTGGAGTAAGCCTTTTTAGAGAAAAGGGGAGATTGGGATGGAAGAATTGATATTTTTCTTTGCAGGCTTGAGCACCTTGGCTGTCCAGCTGTTGTTGTGCTTTCTCGTTAAGCGCATATGGATCAAATTGCTTCCCACGCTTCTCACGGGACTTGCGGCGGCGTTGATGTTTGCCATGATCTTTCTTTCCTCAGGCTGGGATGCGCTCGGCTTTTTACTGCTTTTTATCGTCGCTTGCGTTCCGTTTGGCGGTTGCGTGCTTGCGTGGATC